>JAAUTD010000032.1 GCA_012031845.1 Synechococcaceae cyanobacterium SM1_2_3 | reverse complement strand
GGTTTGGCCGCGTTGCCCGCGCAACCCACCGTTTGGGGCGAGATCGCGGCGCGGATGGTGGACGCGCAACTGCCCGGTTTGGCGTTTTCGCCTGCGGCAACTGGAATGGGTGGCCGGGCGCGGTCACGATTGGCCGGCGCGGTTATTGGCGCGGTTCGGCCAGTTGCAACTGTTGATTGACGCCTTCCGCCGGATCGGCGAGTTACCCGACCGGGTGCAGGCCGATGTCCGCGCTACCCTGGGGCTGGCGACCGACAAAACGGTCGTGATCGCCCAAGGCGAGCGGATCGCCGATACCTGGCTGGTGCTGGGGCAGAGCGTGGATGAAGAAGATCGCTTGTGGGTGCGCCGGGTCTGGCTGCACGGTCAGCAATCCGGGCGGCGGGCGCTGCTGCTGGATTATTCCCACGGCGGGCGCCGCTTCGACTTGAGCATCGTCACCGGCACGGCTTTAGCCATGACGCTGGCGTTCTATCCCGGCGCCGCGCCGCTGCGGGCCATCATCACCGACACGCCGCAACTCGCGCCGAACGCCAGGATAACGCCGGTTTCAACGCTGGACGCCGCGCTGGCTGATCTGGCTGCCGCCGTCTCCGCCAATCCCTGGCAATGGCCGCAATCCCTGTTGATCAGCGATGGCGTTCCCGTGCCAACAACAGCGGGCTGGCGGCTGCGCACCGGGGCAGGGCAGCAGTTGCCCCTGCATCTGCCTGATGAAGCGGCCTGGCCGTTGGTGGCGGAAAGCGGCGGATCGCCGATCACCGTGTTTGGCGAGTGGAACGGCGAAACATTGCGCCCGCTCAGTGCTTCTTTTGGTGAAGCACTGGTCTGGCGGGAAAAGGTAGATGCGACATGAACCTGCTCAGTGAACTTTCCACCCAAGTTTTGATTGGCGTCGAGCGGCGGCAACCCACTTTGCCCGCCGCGCCGGGCTTGCTCGGCGAACTGCTGATCGAAGTCGCGAATTCAACTCCGGCAGCGGAAACCCAGGTGTTGCGCACCGCCGGAGCCATCGGCGTTTGCGCCCTGGCCGGTTATCAGCCTTCGCCAACGGATGAAGCGGCAATGCCCGTCTGTCCCGCTGAAACCCGGCGGATTCCCACCCATCGCTCGCTGATTTCGGCCTTGCGCCATATTTTCGACGACGGCCCGGAACGGTTGCGGGTTGAAGCCTTGCGGCGACTGGCTGACGCTGGATGCTGCGCGCCGCCGCGCCTGCTGCTTGGCCTGTTGCAGCACGGCAAAAACACTCCGGCGCTGCGGCCGTTCATGGCGCAAGCCGTAGGGCAGCGCGGGCGCTGGCTGGCGGAACTGAATCCCGAATGGCGCTATCTCGCGCCCAGCGCGGATGAAACGCCCGATCCGCAAATCTGGGAAACCGGCGCACTGGATCAGCGACGGCAGTTCATCGTCTCGACTCGCCGCCGCGATCCGGCGCAAGCGCGGACTTTGTTCAGTGCGGGTCTGGCCGAAATGGACGCCCGCGAACGCGCCCGGCTGCTGGCAGCGATGCAGATCAATCTGAGCGCGGATGACGAGGATTTGCTCGAAAGCCTGCTGCGCGACCGCAGTAAAGAAGTGCGCCAGGTCGCGGCGGATCTGCTGAGCCGGTTGCCGGAGAGCCGCTATGTCCAGCGCATGATTGAGCGGCTAACGCCCTGCCTGAAGCACGAACGGAAATTATTGCGCCGGAAATGGACGCTGGAACCGCCGGAGCAATTCGGCGCGGACTGGAAACAGGACGCGCTGGAGGAAAACCGGGTGCAAGGCGAAGTGCTGGGAGATCGGGCGTGGTGGCTTTACCAGATTGCCCGCGCCATTCCGCTGGCGTGGTGGGAACAGCACACCGAACTGTCCGCCGCCGAACTGATGCAATGGGCCAAAGGCAGCGATTGGAGCCTGGCTCTGCTGCGGGCCTGGCATGAAGCATTACTGCGGGAGCGCAACGCGGTTTGGGCAGAGAGCCTGCTCGAGCAAGTGCCGCCCAAGAAATGGAATCCTGATCTTTTTGAATTAATCGCGGTGCTTCCCGCATCACGCCGCGAGTCGCACTGGCTGCGCCTGCTGGAAACCGGCGTCAAGTCGCATTCATTCAGCGATGTGCTGGGGCGGATCGCCGCATCGCTGCCGCTGGATAGCCCAATGCTGTCGGCGGACTTCGCCCGGCAGGCGATTCAGATCATCAAAAACAATTTTCTCCAGAATGATTATGCCCGCTGGGATTATTCGCTGCGGACAGCGCTGCCCGAATTGATCTGCCTGTTTCCCGCCGAGGTTTTTGCCGAGATTACCGAAGGCTGGCCGATGGACAAGGCGGATAACCCCTTGGTCGCCGAAACGGCGGCGCGGGTGCTGGCGATGGTCAAGCACCGGCAGGCTCTTGATCTGCTGGCGGCTGGTGATTAGCCGCCGACCGCTGACGCAGCGTGGTCAGCGCCGCTTCGTAATCAAAGGCGGCGATCTGGCGCAACAGGACATCTCCAGTGAAACCCAGCGCGGCGCACAACAATGAATCTTCAGTGCGGGCCAGTTCATTGGCCGCCATATCCCCGGTTTCCAACAGGGTTTGCAGCCGCATCAGCACCCCCGCCAGCCTGGAAATGTCCACTGCGGTCGGCGCGGAGCCGCTTTCAGCGGCCAGCGCCGACCGAATCGCGTCCAGCAGCAGCGGCAGTTCCGCAATCAGGTTTGTGCGCAGCCCTGAATCTGATCCCGCCGGCGTTCTGGCGAAGCGCGATCTGTAGCGCCTCCGCAGCGGCCTGAATCTGGATCGCGCCCAGGTTGCCCGCAGTTCCCTTCAGCGTGTGAGCCATACGCTGCATGGCGGTCCAGTCTTGCGCCTGCAACTGCTGGCGCAGGCATTCCGCATCGTCGGCGTGAAGGTCGGCGAACAAGGCCAGCAAACGGCGATAAAGCGCCCATTTGCCGTGGGCAATGGTCAGTCCCTGCGCGAGGTCGAAGCCGGGAATGGCGGAAAGCCGCCGCTGGAGTTCAGCGGCTTCCTGCTCCACCGGCGTCGCCGGATTTGTGGCTGGCGGCGGATCAGCGACCGGCGCAGGTAGCCAGCGCAACAGCATGGCGTACAGCGCCTCCGGATCAACCGGTTTGGCTATATGGTCGTTCATCCCCGCCTCCAGGCACTTAACCCGCTCTTCGGCGAAGGCGTTGGCGGTCATCGCCAGAATCGGGGTATGCGCCCGATCCGGCAGGGCGCGAATCAGCCGGGTCGCCTCCAGCCCATCCATGACCGGCATCTGCACGTCCATCAGGATCAGGTCGTAGGCGCTGGCGCGGGCTTTGGCGACGGCTTCCTGACCGTCGGCGGCAAGGTCCACTTTCAAATTCACCACATCGAGCAGCGCCACCGCCACTTCCTGGTTGATGACGTTATCTTCCACCAGCAGCAGGCGGGCGCCCGCATGACGCTGGCGCAGTGCGCTCTCGGCGTCGGTAGCTGACGCCACCGGGCGAACATCCCGCGCCCGCTCCAGCCGGGCGGTAAACCAGAAGAGGCTGCCTGCGCCGGGTTTGCTTTCGACCCCGGCCTCGCCGCCCATCATTTCCGCCAGGCGGCGAGTGATGGCCAGCCCCAGGCCGGTGCCGCCGTACTGACGAGTGGTGGAGAGATCGGCTTGTTCAAAAGCCTGGAACAGGCGGGTTTTCTGCTCTGGGGTCAGACCGATGCCGGTATCCTCCACTTCAAAACGCAGCAGGAGCCAGTCGCCCGCGTCTTCCAGCAAGCGCACGCGCAGGGTGATCGCGCCGCGTTCGGTGAATTTGATGGCGTTGCTGACGTAGTTCAGCAACGCCTGCCGCAGCCGGGTGGGATCGCCGCGCAGGTTAATCGGCGCATCGTTGCGATCCTGGATGAACTCAAGCCCCTTGGCCTTGATGGATTCGGCGGTCAGCGAACTGATGTAGTCAAAAATGGCGGAGAGGTTGAAATCGGTGTGTTCCAGTTCCAGCTTGCCGACTTCAATCTTGGACAGGTCGAGAATGTCGTTGAGGATCGCCAGCAGATGGCGGGCGGCGATATTGATCTTGCGCAGTTGTTGCTGTTGCTGGGGATCGTCCAGGCTGCGTTGCAGCAGGTGAGTCAGTCCGATGATGGCGTTCATCGGGGTGCGGATTTCGTGGCTCATGTTGGCCAGAAATGCGCTTTTGGCCCGACTGGCCTGTTCCGCCGACTCCTTGGCCGCCGCCAGGGCTACCTCGGCCCGGCGGCGCATGACGATTCGCCACAGGTCGTCGCCGATCAATTGCAAGCCATGCTCATCCGATTCGTCGTAGTCGGAGGGTTTATTGCCCACGCCCAGCAGCGCCCGGACTTTGCCGTCTTCCAGCACCGGTACGCCCAGGTGGCGGACCAGGTGGGCGTGACCGGCCGGATAGCCCTTGCGATTGGGCAAGTGTTGATAGTCGTTGTGGATCACCGGGCGACGCTGACGGGCGGTATCGGCCCATACCCCGGCCATGGGAATCGGATAGTGATCGTCGTGAGCCACCGCGCAATGTTTCAGCGTCCCAGCCGACCAAGTGTAAAGCTGGATGGTTTCCTGATCGTCATTAACAAAGTGCAGATAGCCGATCTCGCTGCCGGTCAGCCGCACCGCCTCTTCGATGCCCCGCTGCAACAGTTCGCGCTCGTTCATTTTGGCGGCCTGCTGGCTCATCTCGAACAGGGCTTTAAGCCGCATGTCGCTAATCAGCAGTTGGCGGTTGGCGGCTTCCAGTTCCGCGGTGCGCCGGGCCACCAGATCTTCCAGATGATGGCGGTGCTGATCCAGTTCCGCGACGATCCGCTTGCGTTCGGTAATATCGAAGCAGTAACCGATGTAGCCGATAAAATTCCCAGGCCCGGAATGCAGCGGAATACCGTAGTCCACAATCCAGCGGTAGGTTCCATCGCAGTGCTTCAGCCGGTATTCCATGTCAAAGGGGCGGCGAGCGTGGAAAGCATCAAGATAGTGGTGAAGGCAGTGCTGAAAATCGTCGGGATGCACACCCTCGATCCAGCCGTCGCCCTGTTCCTGTTTAAGGGTGCGACCGGTGAAAGTCAGCCAGGTGGCGTTGAACCAGTTGCACTTGGCGTCGGCGCCGGCGCGCCAGATGAGGGCGGGCGCCTTGTCCAGCAAGGCGGTTTGCAGTTCGTAGGCTTTGCGCAATTCCTGTTCAGCCAGCTTGCGCTCGGTGATGTCCTGCACGGTGCCGTGCAGGTGGATGATATTGCCATCGGCATCGCTAGTGGTTTCGCCACGGGCGACAATCCAGCGATGCACTCCGTTCGGGCGCACGACTTCGGCATCACATTCATAAGGAACGCCTTCCGTCAGACTTTTTTCAACGGCGGTGGACAAATGCGCCCAGCTTTGCGCAGTAAAGTATTTTTTAACCTCCGGGTATACGGCGGCGGGCAGAGCGGGATCGCGGCCATAGATGCGATAGATTTCTTCCGACCAGGTATGACAATCGCTCTGGATATCCCATGCCCAATTGCCGATGCCAGCCAGACGCTGCGACTCCTTTAACACCAACTCGCTCTGGCGCAGCGCGATTTCGATCTGTTTGCGCTCGGTGATGTCGCGGCCTACGGATTGGAACTCGACGCAGACACCCTGATCGTCCAGCAGCGGCACATCCACCCAGTGAAACCAGCGGGTTTGACCATCGCTGCACTGTACCGGATGCTCATAGCACAGCTTTTCTGGTTTGGCCGCGAGTTCGCTGCATTTGGCCGCCACGGCCTCCCGCTCGGCTTCGGGGATAAACTCGAACCAGCGGCGACCAATGATCGGCTGGTCGGCGTTGGCGAAAAATTCGTTGATAGGCGCTGTTGACGAAGGTCAGCGTACTGTCGGGGAGCCAGCGGCACAGGGCGTCATCCTGGCTTTCAACCACTGCTCGATAACGCTTTTCGCTGTTGCGCAGCGCCTGTTCCGCCGCCCGGCGTTCGCTAATATCCTGAAAAGTGCCGACAATGTATCTTTCTCCCTCATAGTCCATCCGGCCAATACAGCGCAGTTCGGCCCAGAACCGCCGACCCGAAGCCGCGATCATCTCGGTCTCTACGGTAAAGGCGGCTCCCTGTTCCCAGGCTTCCCAAAGGCGCTGGCGGATAGTCGGCAGAAACTCCGGCGCGTAATACTGCAACCCTTGCTCCAAGTTCACGGATGGCGGGTCCAGCGGGTGTTCCACCAGCCGGTAAACCTCTTCGGTCCACATCAACATGCCGGTGACCAAATTGGCTTTCCACCCTCCCACCCGGGCGATGGCTTGGCTCTCCCGGAGGAACATCATGGCTTCCTGCAGGGCTTTTTCAGCACACTTGCGCTCGGTGATGTCGTGCCAGATAGCGGCAAAGTAGCGCCGATCCCGAATCTGGATCACCCGGTTGGTCACCTGGATCAGGCGAATTTCGCCATTCTTATGACGATGAGCCACCTCAAAGACGCCGCTACCCTGTTCCAAGAGCTTTTGAACCCGATTAGCGACCTCCGCCGGAGTGAAAGCGCTCTGGATGTCATTCAGGGTCATCCGGGAAAGCTCCTCGCGGGTATAGCCCAGTCCGCGACAGGCCGCTTCATTGAATTCGACAAAGCGCAGCGTGGCGATGTCAATCAGCACGATGCCGTCATCGGCCTGATTGACGATGGCGCTGTAGATTTCCTCCCGTTCCCGCAGCGCCGCCTGTGCGGCCCGCACCGTCGTTATGTCGCGAGCGATGCCCAGTACGCCAATCAGTTGCCCTTCACCGTCGCGCATCGGGGTTTTGATGGTTTCCACCCATTCGCGGTGGCCGTCAGCGGCAAAGGTCAATTCTTCTTCGTTGATGCGGGGCTGTCCGGCAGCGATGGCCTCACGATCCTTTTGCCGGAAAAAGTTAGCCAACTCCCGATTCATGAAGTCGTAATCGGTTTTACCGCGAATATCGGCTTCACTGGCTCCGAAAAACTGCTCGAAACGCGGATTGCAGGCCAGATAGACGCCGTTCGGGTCTTTCAGCCAGATCAGGTCGGGCACGGTCTGGATGAGTGCTTTAAGGAAACTGCGCTCCCGTTCCAGGGCGATTTCCGCCAGTTTGCGCTCCGTAATGTTGGTGTGGGCGACCACCGCGCCCGCGCTGTTTTCCAGCGGCGTCACGGTCATGCTGAACCAGCGTTGCTCCCACGGCGCATGGCAGGGATATTCCAGGGTGAATTTCGGCAGCCGACCCTCCAGCACTGCCCGGATGCCGGCGTAGATGGACTGTGCGGATTCCGAATCTTCGCCTTTGGCTTCCTGGCAAATCGTCAGGTAGTTGAAACCGATCCCGGTGCGCGGCGCGGGCTGGCCGTTTTCGGCGCTGTTTTCCAGGGAGAAACGCCGCCACGGCTCGTTGACCGCCGCGATTGCGCCCTGGCGGTCCAGCACCGCGATGTGGAAAGACATCGAATCCAGGAGATTGAAGGCTTCGCTGGCCTGCAACGCGGCCTCGACCGCCTGGCGGGCGCGTTGTTCGTCGGCCTCGCGCAGGCAACGATGGATGGCGGGAACCAGGCGAGTCAGATTGTCCTTGAGGACGAAATCCCCTACGCCGGTCTTGAGCATTTCCACCGCCTGTTCTTCGCCCATAGCGCCGGAGATGAGGATAACCGGCAGATCGGGTCTGCGGCTGTGGATTTGATGCAGGCTGGACTCGAATATCATGCCAGGCGCGTTGTAGTCGGCCAGAACCACATCCCAGGATTCGGACTCCAGAGCGTTGTCGAGTTCTGGCGCGCTGGCGACGCGGGTGCAGACCGCCGCCAGTTGATGCTTGCGCAAGTGATGCTCCAGCAACAGGAAATCGGCGGGGTTGTCCTCGATCACCAGCAGATTCAGGGGGAGTCTTTCATTTTGAAAGTCCGTTGCCAGGCGACGGGCTGGCAGTCCGGCCAAATCAGCCGCCGTCCCAGTAGCGTTGGGCAATCGCGACAAACTGATCGAAATGGGCGAGAAAGGCGTCCGCCATATCGGGATCGAAGTGCTGGCCGCGTCCGGCGGCGATAATCTCGCGGGCTTGCGCAAAGGGAAACGCGGGTTTGTACACCCGGGGCGAAATCAGGGCGTCAAACACATCGGCCAGCGCCATCAGCCGGGCGGAAATGGGAATGCCGTCCCCGGCCAGACCATCGGGATAGCCGCTGCCGTCCCATTTTTCCTGATGCCAGCGGGCGATCTCCTTCGCGAAGGTCAGAAACGGCACCGGTGCGCTGACATCCACCTCGGCCCGTTCAATCGCTTCCGCGCCGATCACGGTGTGGGTTTTCATGATCTCCCACTCTTCGGGAGTCAGCTTGCCCGGTTTGAGCAGGATGGAGTCCGGGATGCCGACCTTGCCGATGTCATGCAGGGGAGCGGAACGCGTCAGCAGTTCGATAGTGTTATCGGTCAGAAACGCCGCAAAGCGCGGGTGATTTTTGAGCTGTGTTGCCAGGGTGTGAATGTAATTTTGGGTGCGCAGGATGTGGTTGCCGGTTTCCGGGTCGCGGGTTTCGGCCAGGTGCGCCAACGCCCGGATGGTGACGCGCTGGATCAGGTCGTTCTCCGCCATGCGCCGGGCGACTTCGGCTTCCAGATAGGTATTCTGATCCTTGAGCCAGTCCCGCGCCCGTTTGGCTTCCAGTTGGGTGCGCACCCGCGCCAAAACCAGAGTGGGATGGAAGGGTTTGGCAATGTAATCCGCCGCACCTAGTTCGAGGCCGCGTTCTTCGTTCTGCGAGTCGTTCAGGGCAGTAAAGAAAATAACCGGGATTGAGGCAGTTGCAGGATCGGTGCGCAACTGGGCCAGAACCTGGTAGCCGTCCATTTCCGGCATCATCACATCCAGCAGGATCAGATCGGGATGGGGGAGTGGGCGGCGTAGCGCAAGGCCACCGGCCGGAATTGGCCGCCTTGACCTGATAGCCCGCGTCGCGCAGCCAATTCACCCAGCACAGTCAGATTGGCGGGAGCGTCATCCACCACCAGCAGCGTGGCGGGCAGCAGGTCAGCAGAAAGCATGCTCATGGACGCACAGCGAATCCTGTAGTCTTTGAATGATTATAAAATGCCTACTACTTGTATAGGTTCTTTTCTGGAAACGCTTTCAGAACTTGCACTGACGCAGAGCACGAAACCCGCTTATTCAATATCTTGCCGAATGGAAACCGTAATGACCTCGATTTTGCGCCAACACGCCGAGCAGCAGTTCGCCGAAGAACTGGATGCGCTCAAACAAACCGATACCCGCCAGCGGCCCACGAACTGGGCGATGTCGCCGTGGGCAGTCGCAACCTATCTGCTGGGCGGCAAGCTGGATAACGGTTTCGAGGTCACCCCCAAATATATCGGCAGTCGGCGCATTATCGAGACCGCAATTGCGACCTTGACCACCGACCGCGCCCTGCTGTTGTTTGGCGTGCCTGGCACCGCCAAATCCTGGGTGTCCGAGCATCTGGCGGCGGCGATCAGCGGCGATTCCACCATGCTGATTCAGGGCACGGCGGGCACCAGCGAGGAGCAGTTGCGCTATGGCTGGAATTACGCCGAATTGCTCTCCAAGGGGCCGTCGCGCAAGGCGCTGGTGGAAAGTCCGCTGATGCGGGCGATGGAACAGGGCAAAACGGCGCGGGTGGAAGAACTGACCCGGATTCCCGCCGATGTGCAGGACACCCTGATCACCATCCTGTCGGAAAAATCGCTGCCGATCCCGGAACTGGGTCTGGAGGCTCAAGCGGTGCGCGGCTTCAACGTGATCGCCACCGCCAACAACCGCGACAAGGGCATTAACGAACTGTCCAGCGCCCTGAAACGCCGTTTTAACACGGTGATCCTGCCGGTGCCGTCCAGCGAGGCCGAGGAAGTGTCCATCGTCAGCAAGCGCGTGGCCGAAATGGGCCGCGCCCTGGAATTGCCCTCCGAACCGCCCGCGCTGAAGGAAGTGCGGCGGTGGTGCAGATTTTCCGCGAGTTGCGCAACGGTCAGACCGAAGACGGCAAAACCAAGCTCAAGCCGTCCAGCGGCACCCTGTCCACCGCTGAAGCGATCTCGGTGATCAACAGTGGCGTGGCGCTGGCCGCGCACTTTGGCGATGGCGTGCTGCGGGCGGGCGACATCGCTTCCAGCCTGGTCGGCGCAATTGTCAAAGACCCGGTGCAGGACGAAGTGATCTGGCGCGAATATCAGGAAACAGTGATGAAAGAGCGCAGCGAGTGGAAGGATTTGTACCGCGCCTGCCGCGAGCTGGATGAGTAAGCCGGGACGCTGCGTTCATGGCCGATTCCTGCTTTCATCTGTTTGGCATACGCCACCACGGGCCGGGTTGCGCCCGCAGTCTGCTTACTGCGCTGGAAACGCTACAGCCCGATTGCCTGTTGGTCGAGGGGCCGCCGGAGGGCGAGGTGATGCTGCCCTTCGTTCTCGACGCCGGACTGACGCCGCCGGTCGCGTTGCTGATTTACAACCCGGACGATTCCCAGCAAGCCGCGTTCTATCCCTTCGCCGAGTTTTCGCCGGAATGGCAGGCGTTGGGCCATGCTCTGTCACGCAACACGCCGGCCCGGTTCATGGATCTGCCGATGGGCTGCCAGTTCGCGCTGGACAAGGCGCGGATTGAAGCGGCCAAGCAAGCCGCTGAAGCCGCTGCCAGCGAAGCCGAAGCGGGCGCTATTGAAGAGAGTAAAGCCGACGCCGAAACCGAAGTTGATGGTTCAGTCGAGGAAACCGAACTTGATGAGGCTGATCTTTACGCCGATCCGCTGCACTGGCTGGGACAGGCGGCGGGCTACGATGACGGCGAATCGTGGTGGAATCATCTGGTGGAAGAGCGCAACGACAGTCTGGAACTGTTCGCGGCAATCCGTGAAGCCATGACCGTGGTGCGCAGCGAAGCGCCCGCCCGCCGCCGCAGTGACTACGAACAGCAGCGCGAAACTTTGCGTGAAGCGCACATGCGTAAAACCATGCGGCAGGCGCAGAAAGACGGTTTCGAGCGGATCGCGGTGGTGTGCGGCGCGTGGCATGTCCCGGCGCTGGAAAAGCTGCCATCCGCCAAGGCCGACAATGACTTGCTCAAGGCGCTGCCCAAACCAAGGTCGCCGCGACCTGGGCGCCGTGGTCGTACCACAATTTGAGCAACGCCAGCGGTTACGGCGCGGGGATTGCCGCCCCAGCCTGGTACGAACATCTGTGGCGAGCGGCGGAACGCAACAACGGGCCGTAGGCTGGCTGGCGCGGGCAGCGCGGCTGTTCCGCGCCGAAGACCTGGATTGCTCATCGGCGCACATCATTGAAGCGGTGCGGCTGGCCGATGCGCTGGCCGCGTTGCGCACCCATCATCAGCCGGGTCTGGACGAGTTGTGCGAGGCGTTGCGCACTGTGGTGTGCATGGGCGATGACGCGCCAATGCAGCTCATTCATCGGCAATTGATCGTCGGCGACCGGCTGGGCGGCATTCCCGAACAGGCCCCCGCCGTGCCGCTGCAACGCGATCTTGAGCAACAGCAGAAATCGCTGCGCCTCAAACCGGAAGCGAACCGGAAGGAACTCGATCTCGATCTGCGCCAGGCCAACGACTTGGCGCGTAGTCATCTGCTGCATCGCCTGAGCCTGCTGGATATTGACTGGGGCGATCTGAATAAAACCGGCAAGAGCGCCAAAGGCACGTTTCACGAGCTTTGGACTTTGCAATGGCAGCCGGAATTGGTCCTCGCTGTCATCACCGCCAGCCGGTGGGGCAATACGGTGGAGGCTGCCGCGACCGCCAAGGCGGTAGAGCGCGCCCAAGCCGCGCAATCGCTGCCGGAACTGTCCGAACTGGTCAATCAAACCTTGCTGGCTGATCTGCAAGCCGCCATCGCCCCGGTGACGCAGGCGCTGGAGAATCTGGCGGCGGTCGCCAGCGACGTAGCGCAACTGCTGGCGGCGATTCCACCGCTGACCCATATCGTCCGCTACGGCAACGTGCGCAATACCGATGTGGCGATGGTCAGCGCAGTGCTGCACGGGCTGATTCCTCGCGCGGCGATTGGCCTGTCCGGCGCGTGCAGTTCGCTGGACGATGACGCCGCGCAAACCATGCGCGAACACATCGGCGCGACCCATAAGGCGGTGCGGCTGCTGGCTGATGATGAATTGAGCGGCGAGTGGCATGAGGCGTTACAGCGGGTGGCGCATCTCGGCAGCAGTCACGGCCTGATTTGCGGGCTGGCGGCGCGGTTGCGATTTGACGATCAGGTGGAAAACGCGGAGCAAACCGCGATTCGCATGAGTCAGGCGCTGTCGGTCGGCAACGATCCCGGCCCGGCGGCGGCGTGGCTGGAGGGCTTTCTCAACCAGAGCGGCATGGTGCTGTTGCACGACGATCCGCTGTGGACGATGGTGGATGAGTGGCTGTCCAGCCTGACCGAAGAACATTTTATGCGGGTCGTGCCGCTGTTACGCCGCACCTTCGCCACCTTCAACGCCCACGAACGGCGGCAAATGGGCGAACGCGCTCAGCGTCCAGCAACAACGACCGCTTCGGTTCAGATTGACGCCGATTGGGACGCCGCTCGCGCCGAACAACCGATTCCGTTATTACGTCTGCTGTTGGGGTTAAGCCGATGACCGTATCAATCAATGAACAGGAACGCTTGCGCCGCTGGCGGCTGGTATTGGGCGAAGCCGCCCAGGACGCCTGTGCCGGTTGCGGCGGGCTGGGCGCTGCCGATCTGCGGATTGACGCGGCGCTGGCGGCCTTGTACGAACCGGACGGGCCAAATGGCTTGCGCGGCGGCAGCGGTTCTTCGTCGCCGCGAGTAGCCCGCTGGCTGGGCGATATTCGCCAGTATTTCCCCAGTTCGGTGGTGCAGGTAATGCAGAAGGACGCGCTGGAACGGCTGGATTTGAAAAGCATGTTGTTTCAGCCGGAACTGCTGGAAGCGGTGCAGCCCGACGTGCATCTGGTCGCGACCCTGATGGCGTTGCGCGGCATCATTCCGGCCAAGACCAAGGACACCGCACGGCTGGTGGTGCGCAAAGTGGTTGACGCGCTGATGAAAAAGCTGGAGGAGCCGATGCGCAGCGCGGTCACTGGCGCATTGAACCGGGCTGAGCGCAACCGCCGTCCGCGTCACGCCGAAATTGACTGGAACCGCACCATCCGCGCCAATCTGCGCCACTGGCAGGAGGAGTATCAAAGCATCATCCCGGAAAGCCTGGTCGGTTATGGCCGCAAAGCGCGGCGCACCCAGCGCGAGGTGATTCTGTGCATTGACCAGAGCGGATCAATGGCGGCTTCGGTGGTGTATTCCAGCATCTTCGGCGCGGTGATGGCATCGTTGCCCGCAGTGAAAACTCATCTGGTGGTGTTTGATACGGCGGTGGTGGATTTAACTGAGCAACTCAGCGATCCGGTGGATGTGCTGTTCGGCGTCCAACTGGGCGGCGGCACCGACATTAACCGCGCTGTGGGCTATTGCCAGGCGCTGGTGCGAGCGCCGCGCAACACCATTGTGATCCTGATTTCCGATCTGTACGAAGGCGGCGTGGAGAAAAACCTGCTGCAACGCGCCAACGAACTGGTGCAATCCGGGGTGCAGTTCATCACTTTGCTGGCGCTCAGCGATGAAGGCGCGCCCTGTTACGATCATCAACTGGCGGCCAAGCTGGCGGTATTAGGCGTACCGTCGTTTGCCTGCACCCCGGATCAGTTCCCCGGCATGATGGCCGCCGCCATTCGCCGCGAAGACGTGAATCTGTGGGCGGCGCGGCAAGGCATTGTGACGGCGCGGGGCGCGGCGACGTAGTACGGGCTCGGTATCCCCGCGACCTGGTCAGTGCCCCGGCTGATAGATTTGATCGAACACCCCGCCATCGGCGAAATGGGTCTTTTGCGCCTTCTGCCAGCCGCCGAACAACTCATCAATGGTGAATAGCTTCACCTTAGAAAATTGACTGGCGTAGACGGCGGCGACCTTGGGATCGCTGGGACGGTAGTAATGCTTTGCGGCCAGGTTCTGCCCGTCTTCGCTATACAGGTATTGCAGATAAGCCTCGGCCACCTTGCGAGTGCCGCGCCGGTCAGCCACTTTGTCTACCACCGTCACCGGCGGTTCGGCCAGAATGGACAGCGACGGGGACTACGATCTCAAAATTTGCCTGCCCCCAGTTCCTTGACGGCGAGAAAGGCTTCGTTTTCCCACGAGATGAATACATCGCCAACGCCTCTTTCAGCAAAAGTTGTTAGCGAGCCACGCGCCCCGGAATCAAGCACAGCGACGTTCTTGTACAGCTTGGTGACGAAATCACGGGCCTTGGCTTCGTCATTGCCATTCTTCTTCAGCGCGTAACCCCAGGCGGCCAGATAGTTCCAGCGCGCCCCGCCGGACGTCTTCGGGTTGGGGGTGACGACCGAAACGCCCG
Organism: Synechococcaceae cyanobacterium SM1_2_3; assembly: GCA_012031845.1. Lineage (GTDB taxonomy): Bacteria > Pseudomonadota > Gammaproteobacteria > Competibacterales > Competibacteraceae > Contendibacter. The sequence continues at coordinate 5,343 of JAAUTD010000032.1, read as the reverse complement.
GCTTCACCAGATCGTCCCAATCCTTGATCCCCTTGGGATTGCCCTTGCGCACCAGCAGCACGATGGTTGACGTGTAGGGCGCACTGTTGTGTGGCAGCCGCTTCTGCCAATCCTTCGGGATCAACGCGCCCTTTTCAGCCAGCGCATCAATGTCATAGGCCAGAGCCAGGGTCACCACATCCGCTTCCAGCCCGTCAATCACCGACCGGGCCTGTTTGCCGGAGCCGCCGTGCGATTGTTGAATAGTAACGACTTCCCCGGTCTGCTTTTTCCAGTGCGCGGCAAAAGCCGTGTTGAACTCCTGGTAAAGCTCGCGGGTAGGGTCGTAAGAGACGTTCAGAATCTTGGTTTCGGACAGTGCGACTGCGCTGGCTCCGATAGTCAGAACTGCGGCCAGCAAGGCGCGGGCGAAATGAGAGATTTTCATCGGTTGTGCTCCAAAGTTAATAACCAGATGAAATATACAGTAGCAAAATCTATAATTAAAATAAATAAAGCTGCTTTACTTATCGCGATAGCGCATAAGGATTAGGTGTGTCCGTTCTCCATTCTTCAAGGTCGCCTATGCTGAAATCGCCGGTCGGTATGCAGCAGCGCCCAAGCGTGACAGCGCGGGGCGCAGCGACGCCGTAGCGCGAGTCGGATGCCCGTTCCTCATCGGTTAGGGCCGTTCATGCAAAAACCATCTATCGGTATGCAGCAGCGCCCGGGCGTGATCGCGCACCGACACTCCCGGAAGAATCAGAGTGCAGGGCGAAACCGTGTAATGTTGCCAGGCCAGTTCAAAAGCTTCCTCAACGTTGGCAGGGCGGCGCGAAACGATGAATTGCAGCATCGTTCCGTAATGCGCCACCAGTTCCGCGCCGTATTGCTCATGCCACTCCCGCAGCAGGGCCACAATGAATTGGCTGTTACAAAGATAGGAGGCGTACCAGTTGAGATAAGCGGGCGCTTCCCAGCCGCGCAGCGAAGGCATTAACAGCAGGGCGTGGCTTTCGTACTTGGGGAAATACCAGTTTATATGGGCGAGGCCATATTCCGGGATACTCAGCGGATCAGCGCAGTTCTCAATCTCCCATTGCAGGAACCATCGTTCGAGTTGTTTGCAGGTCGCAATGGACTCACGAGTGAGAAAAGCCGCTGGATCAGCAATGGCTGGAGCAGTTCCGTATTGCCGTAGCGTTTCCTGTCGGGCGGTTTCCAGAGCATCGGTTAATTCCAGGCTGGCGTCGGCAGGAAATCGGGCCAACTGTTCTGCGACACGGATGTTGGCAGAAGCGGCAATAATGTCGGCGGGGCTATCGCCGAGGCGAGCATCCCGCTGTTCTTCCTCAAAATAAAAACGCATGAATAAATCGGCTTCACTCACCTGGCGTTCCCAGGCGTCAGCGCGGGAAGTGTGCATCATGCTGAGCAGCGGCCAGCGCCCGGTTCTGTCGGTTAATGATCGAAGCAGGCTCCATGCTTCAATTCCATCAATCCCGTTGATGTCAATGGCGAATACAATTTCAGCGCTGCCCGGCGCCGGTGGAACCAGAGCAATATCGCGATTGGCAAGCGGTGTTCCATTCAAAATCGGTTGAAGTTGGGCAATGGATTCGATCATGGCGTTATCTCCGGCGGCGTATCAATAGGAAACCTGATGAACTCGCTTAGAGCATCCTACTTGCGCTGCAACGGCAAAATAGGCATCTCAGCGTATCTGAGAGTAAACCCGTATGACTCCGCAATCTTTTCAGCATCTATTTGGGATTTAACCAAATACTCATGGATAGAAGAACATTCCTCTGACAATCTCGCTTGAGTTTTATCTTTTTCCTGCAAAATCTCTGAGTGGATCATATGTTATTATCCTCGTTGAACAGTTCAAGTGGCGTGACAATTTCAGGTGTTGATAAGCCAAGGCGAGCATTGATAACACGAATATGCTTCCGTTTGTTGGCATTCGCGAGGTGGTTGCAATTCCAGGTAAGGAGATATTGGATGTCGAAATAGCTGGCATACGCAAGATGCAGAGCATCGCCTACAAGAGACTTAGGCATGACGTAGTTGGAAATATAAAACTCAACAACTTGTTCAAGATCGGAAACCAGCGGCAGTAATGGAATCGTCGAAACCCACCGGATAATTTCATCTTTGCGCGGGTAGTTTCCGTTGCTCAGTTCTTGAAGCACCGCATCTGAAATGTATAAGTCGTAACAGCCCGACATTTCAGACCACCATTTCCTTGTGACCTCAGTAAATGTTCCTAGAGCTTCGCGCTCATCGAAATAATAACTTGGAACGGTTGAGTCCAAGTAAACTTTTTCTTTCATAACGATAGCTTGTTTCTTAGAAGAAATTAAAGTCAGAAAATGGCGGGCTACGCTGTCGCTAACCGGCGATCAAACAACATTGAGATTCCAATTGTTATTTCAGATGAGAATAAATGGACTAACAAAACTCCATTCACCTGCCGTGTGTAAGGTGCTTCAGTTAGGCTATGGCTTAAATTCACTGGCTTCCAATCCTTTTAAAGGCTTTCCATATTTCAATTTCAATCCAAGACTGGCTGATAAGTTTTGAACTCTTGAGTGAGTGTTTTCAACATATTTTTCCAAGTTATGGTTAGCTATTTGGTCCAAGTTTTTTCTGTGTTTTAGATTTTTCAATCAATAAATCATTGGTAATCATCATTAGTCTCCGAAAATAATTCTAGTGGGGTTATTATTTCTGGGGTTGCCAAATTTAATCTTGTGTTCACAACTCGGATATGCCGCTTTTTGTTCGCATTAGCTAGATGATTACAATTCCATGTTAATAAGAAATCTATCTTATAAAAAGAAGCGTATGCCAAATGTAAAGCGTCACCCTTCAAAACACGAGGCATTACATAGTTGTCGAGGTATATTTGTGCAATATCAATGATCTGCCGTTCTGGAGATAGAATAGGAATACTTGATGCAAACTTTAGTATTTCATCTTTTCTAGGGTAATTGCCTTCAGCTATTTCGTTAAATGTTTCTTCTGAAATCCAGACATCAAAATTTTTACTTTCTTGATTCCACCATTTTTTAGTAGCTTCTATATGGATTTTAATGCTTTCCCGTTCATCGAATAAGTAACTGGGAATGGTTGTGTCTAAATATACGGAATCTTTCATTTAGCGCCCCAGGATATATCGTGTTGAAGATGACTTTATGGACTTAGCAGAGTCAGATGCAAGCCATAGTTGGCCGGTTGATAAAATGTTGGGTTGCAAAAAGACGGCAACTTAACCTGCGCGGCTTACTCGAATGATGCGCTTCGTTCCTTAGCGCATCCTACTCGCGCTGGAGAAAACGGTCAGACCATTGCAGTTTTCGAAGTCCAAGATCACGGAAATACTGGTATGCAATACGAGATTCTGCTCTTATCAGTTGGTCAGCGACCTTTTGTATTTCAGGTGTCTGTCGATCAACTAGACCAATGAACTCAGTTATACGAGGATACTGTGCGACAAATACTGTTGCTTTGCTTTTTGCACCAATTGCGAGTGCGTGACGAAAGAGATCTAGGCCGAAGTGCATGACTTGATGGTGAAATGCTGCTTGGTTTTTCGGAATACGTTCCTCTTTGCTGCCACGGGTGACAACTGCGTGACATGAATTACATATACGCAAGAGATTGCTTGGCGTGTCCGGCCCTCCATCGGACAACCAGATGCAGTGATGTATTTCAAATTCCATTTTGCGTTGGAGACAGATTGGGCAGTAGTCGCCGGACAATGATGAGTAGTTTTTCTCAATAATGAATTCAACAGGAATTCCTAGATAGATACCGACCAATGTACCTTCCTTTGTGGCATCGGCCCAAGCCTTAGAGAGCCATGCTCGTTCTTCTTCCTCTAAATTTAGACCGTATGCAACTCCATCGAAGACCGGATAACAGTCCTCACCGATATCTGATCCTATGACAAAAGATTGTTTGGAGACTTCATCAAACGAGAACTTCCATTGTTCTCCGTAGCTGTTGATGAACCAATTTTCGATCATGGAAGTCACAATGGCCATGAGATGCCTAAAGACGCGGTAGAAATACCCACAAGGGAGTCAAGCTAAGCTATTTTTTGGGTGCGGGTGCTTAACTCTTCCCCAACCCGAATGAGCCGAATGATGCTTGAAGATTTGACGCGCATGATAGCCGAGCATGGTGAAGACTCCGAGGCATATAAGCGTCAATTGAGACATCCATCTTCAACTTTGCAGAGTTCATTGCTTAAAGTTATTCAGGCAGATATGAATCACTAGCAGTGCCACCACCGTGATAAACTGTGCCAAACCACTCAAATTGGCTGATTGTTTCTTCTGCTGTTGCCAGCAATTCACGTTCGGCTGTATCGCCAAGATTCAACCGGCCTTTGAACTTGAATGAACAACAACAGCTATTTGAATCGTAAAAGACTTCCTTTAGATGATGGGCAATGTCTCGACTTGCTGCGAGATTTGCAAACGACAACATCTCAGCAAGCTCTCTCGCTTTGGAGTAACGACTTGTGAGTGGAATACCAAACGCGGTAACACTACCGACATCAACCTGTGATGCTTTTTCATCAAACCAATCGGTCATACATACTCCTATCTCTGTTAGGCTCAAATAGAATTATTCAGCCGCAGATCTAGCAACTGACACGGTATAAATCGAAGATCAGCTCCGTGAAAGCCGATTTAGACTTTCCATTTAATTATCATCAAAATTCGGCCAAAAAATCAACCCATGTTTATCAAAAAAATCATGAGTTTTATTTCTTAATAAAAAATCCACAATCCGCTTTTTAAGTGAGTCCAGTGAGTATTCAGATTTTCAGCGTTTAGCCTGTATTTAGTCCAGCCTCCTGCAATCGAGCCGCCAGAAAATCAATCAGGACCCGAACCCGATAGGACACATAGCGATTGCTGGGCAGCAGGGCATAAATGCCGAGCGACGGCTGGGCGAACGGTTCCAAAATGGTTTCGACTGTTCCCGCCGCCAGAAATGGCTCGGCAATGAAATCCGGTTGCAGCGCAATTCCCATTCCAGCCGCCGCTGCTTCGATCAGCGCTTCGCCGTTATTGGCGCTGATCCGGCTGCGCACCGCGACCGGCTCCAGGCGACCCGCTGCCTGAAACCACCAGGTCGAGTTGCCCGCGTCAAGCGTGTAGTTCAGGCATTCATGATGCTTCAAGTCGGTGGGATGGGCCGGGCGACCATGCCGCGCTAGGTAATCCGGGGCGGCGACGGCGAATAAGCGGCAGGTTCCCAGCTTGCGCACGATGTCGCCCGGTTCCAGCCGATCCGTGATGCGGATGGACAGATCAAACCCTTCCTCAATCAGGTTCAGCCGCC
>JAAUTD010000311.1 GCA_012031845.1 Synechococcaceae cyanobacterium SM1_2_3 | reverse complement strand
CTTGGGTCCGTTGAAGGGACCGTGGAGAATCCAACTGACCGCCGGAACGGTCAAACCCCTGGGAGTCCCCCGGCTTAGCCGGGGTTTATCTATTTAATTATTGCTGAACATGCTTCATGTTCTAGCCAGCATTGGCGCAAGGCCGGTTTGATTGCTTACCTCTATGAAATTAAATAAAGTTCAGTAATGAAATCCAAACGAGGGTCCATCTTGGCGGCGTGCTATTGGGCGCTAACCACCTACTTGTCGCTACTGGTCAGCGCACTGGAACGTCGCTTGCCCGCACGCGGCGTTGGGCACGGTTGAAACTATCGTGCATTCGCGCAAATTGCGTTTCGGCTGGCTGGATGCACTAATTATCGCCGTGCTATTGGCCCTGATCGGCTATGTGTTGTATCGAGCGCACAGCCATTTTCATTACCACTGGGACTGGCGACCGATTCCGGGTTATTTCATCCGGTATGACATGGAACGCGGCTGGGTACTGAATCTGCTCGGACAGGGATTTCTGGCAACATTGCGACTGACGCTATGGGGCGGTTTGCTGGCGGCAATCATTGGTGGAATCATGGGTGTCTGCCGGGTTTCGCCCAGTCTGTTTTTACGCTTGATTAGCCGTACTTATGTCGAACTAATCCGCAATATCCCCCCGCTGGTTTTTATTTTCATTTTCTATTTCTTTATCAGCGGCCAACTGACGCCATTGTTAGCAGTAGAGGACGGGCTGAATCAGGCTGCGCCAGAAACTTTGAGGGTGCTGGCCTTTCTATTTGGCCCACCGGAATTATTGCCAAACTTTCTATCTGGCTTGATCTGTCTGGCGCTATTCGAGGGCGCTTATGTGACTGAAATTGTCCGCGCCGGAATTGAGGCGATCCCTCAAGGACAGTGGGAAGCCGGACGAGCGCTGGGCCTGCATTCGCGGATTGTGCTGGGCCGGATTATTCTGCCGCAGGCGATTCATAAAGTGTTGCCGCCACTGGCCGGCCAATTCATTTCGCTCATCAAGGATTCGTCGCTGATTTCGCTGATTTCGATTCAGGAATTGACGTTTACTGGAACGGAATTGGCGGTGTCATCAGGGCGGGTGTTTGAGATTTGGCTGACGGTGGCGGCATTATATTTTGTGCTATGTTTCGGATTAGCGCGGCTATTCCGGCAACTGGAACGGCGCATGGATCAGCATCGGCAGCGTTGATTAAAAACGATGATTATTTAGTGCTTGATTTACCCTCTTCTATCCAATCCGGCAATATTGCTACGACTGGATCATGATCGCTGGCGGCATCCGGTTCACCCGCCGCGACATTGCTGTTGACATGAGGGATGCGCACGGTTGCGCCGCGCCGCAATACCGGACTGACCAGAATATGATCCAGCGCCTGGGGCCGCCCGCCGTGACGACGGGTATAACCCTGACCCGGTGGCATGTCCTCCAGCAGGTTATGAAAGCACTCGCCCTTAAGCAGCTTCAACGTCTTTGATCCCGGCACGTCGTTCAGATCGCCCAACAGCACAATCGCCGCTTGCGGATCGCAGGCCAGTAGATCGGCGGCAAAGTGATGCACGATTTCGGCTTGGGCATGGCGCTGTTTCTTGGCGTAATCCTCTTCGCGCCGCGCCAGCGCCCGCATCGACTTCAAATGGCACACGATGACGAACAACCGTTGGCCCTGAACCTCGAATTCCGCCGCCAGAGTTTTCCGGCTGGGCGCCCAATGGCGGTGATCATCGCCAGCGAAAGCTGGATGGGTCGGATCGATGCGGCCCGGATTGAGCGTCAGACTGGGGCGGCGCTCACTGAAGCGAATGCCCACCCGATCCTGCGGGCCAGCCCTGCCACGGTCAGGGAAATGCACCGTCGTCGGATTGAACAGCAGCCCAACCCGAATGTTGGCCCCGGCCATGCCGCCGTCCTGATTGGGCAGGGGTGCAATCTCCCGAAAAGCGTAGTGAGGCCCGCCCGCCTGAACAATCGCGTTAATCAACGCCTGATAACCGGGGTCAGCGGGTACTGGCTCACCATTGAACACTCGATCTATGCCGGTTATTTCCTGTACCGCCAGAATATCCGGCTGCCCCAAATCACGGGTCACAATAATACCGATCCGCGCCAGTCGGCTAGGTGACGCATCTGCGCCAAGATTGCAAAGATTGAAGGTGGCGATAGACGGCATCACATATCCCTGTTAAGTGATCATTGTTGTGGTTGAACCGAAATATGGGCTGCAGGAGTCGGATACAAGTCCTTCATCGGGCTACTACAGGCTCGCACACTCCGGCGTCTGCATCGGCATGGGCTGCTGGAGCGGTTCGAAGGCATTCCCGCGCCGATGCTTGGGAACGAGAAGAACCGGCCCTACATTCAATCAAATCAATGGACTACAGCATAATTTTTCGACAGCCTCTTAAAACCGCATCCGTTTGAAAATCCCTTCTGGGATATGCCGGATACCCTGCATGATCCAGCCCCAGAACCAGGGCAGATACACTTCGTCGCGGCCACGCTCGACGGCGGCGACAATGCCTTGGGCAATCTGATCCGGCTGCGCCCAGAGCAAGCCCTTTTTTTCAAAAGCGGCGGTCGTGGGAGTGTCCACGAAGCCGGGCTTAATCGTGATCACCTGGACGCCCTTGCTGCTGAGCCGGTTGCGCAAGCCTTGCAGGAACAGACTGACCATTCCCTTGGCCGCGCCGTAGACATAGCCCATCCGCCTCAAACTCGTTGGCGAGCAACGTGGCGAGGCTGATCATGCTCAGCGCGTTGGTGTGTAACGCAGCCAGCGTTTTCGCGACCGATTGCTGACAAGCGGCCTTGTCGGGCAAGACGCCCTGCGCAATCAGGGCAAGGTCAATGCGGCCCAGCGCACCCATGGCGCGGTTAATCACTGCGGGATGCTGGTCGATCTGATCGAGATCAAGGCTTTCCTGGCAAACCGGCTGACCACTGCGGACTTCCAAATCGCGGGCGATGGCCGCGAGTTTTCGGCATTGCGCCTGACCAGATAAAACCGGGCGCCGCTGGCGGCGATCCGCGCCAGGATTTCCCGCAGCCCCTCACGGGCGGCGGCGGCAGAAATCACGCACTGGTATTGAAAAAAACCGCGCCTGCCATATAGCCGGTTCCAGTTCAGCAGGTTATCGAGCGGATAGAAAAACGGTGGATAGGGCGTTATCCCCCGCGCCGGGCGCGGCAAGTGATAGCACAGCCGGTTAAAGCCGCCGACGCTGAGGCTGTTGACCAGTGAGACCGGCGTCATCAACGGTACGGTCAGGACGCGGCGTTCCGGCGGCGATGGTTTCAACGGCCCCGGCGGCGTGTGCATTTCCACCATGTAAATCCCCCGGCCCAAGACCCGGCCAGTCGCGGCGCAATCAATCCAGGACACAGTATAGGAATAACGTGTTTCGTACTCAGCATTGAGCGTCAGGAACCCGTCCAGACGGGTGAAACGCTGATTTTCGGCCACGATCCAGGGATTAGCGATGCGCTGCAACTGGATTTCGACCGCCGTGATCAGACCGGTCAACCCTAGCCCGCCCACCGTAGCCCGGAACCAGTCGGCGTTCTGCTGCGGTGTGCAAACCCGTCAGCTACCGTCGGAACGCAGCAGTTCAAAGGCGCGGACATGGCAGCCAAAAATTGCGGCCTCGCGCCCAAAACGATCAGCGCACAGGCCAGGAACGCATAACGGCTGGGCGGATCGATCAAGGCGAAGAGGACGGGATCGTCGTGCATTTGGCCGCGATGGGTGATCAGCCAGACCCGGCTGATCCAGTACAGCAGCACCGGACAGAACAGCCAGATCACCATCGGCTGAGCATAGAGTAAATGGCTGGTTTCGCTGTTGACGTATAGCGTCAGCACCAGCACCGCCAGATAGCCAGCGGATGCGCCCAGACTTTGCAGGACGCCGAGATCGTCCACCTGTTAGCCTCGGCCTTGGGTGCTGAGTTCGCCCCGTTTGCTCAGAGCCAGCAGTTCCGCGTATCGCTTGGCCAGCGCCAGACTCAGGAACAGAAATATCGAGAACGCCAGCAGCCAGAACGAGGGCGTGAGGCTCACCGCCGCCGTCCCGACGATGATTCGCAGGGTATTATACAACCCGGCCAGCACGATGGCGTCGAGCATCAGGGTGCGCTTGAGCCGCAGTGAATAGCGAGGTCAACGTGTAATAGATCGCCAGCGCGGCGCAAAACCAGGGCGGATTGATCAGCAGGTTCAGGCCGAATGCGATAAATCAATGGTTCGGACAGTTTTCTCTGACTCATTGATACGAGGAGGAAGCCTTCGGTAGGGTAAAATGTTGTTTACCACAACGACATTTTTAATCAAATCCGGAGGTTACCATGCCCCTAATAGACACTGTCTTGCAAAAAATGTCTACTATCCTCAAACCCCAATGCAGGTTTCAATTGTTTTCGCGTTTTGTCGCCAGTTATTCGCTGCTCAAGCCAACGCTTTTCAAACTCGGCGCCTTGAATTCCAGCAGATGATCCAGAAGGGCGTATTGGCGCATGTCAGACCGCACCCGCAGCGCCAGATCGCTATAGCCACCGTCCAGTTCCAATTCGGAATCCATCAGGTAGAACGCATCGTTAAACAATGTGGCGATG
>JAAUTD010000310.1 GCA_012031845.1 Synechococcaceae cyanobacterium SM1_2_3 | reverse complement strand
TGAACCGCGCTGGCGTCCTGGCATTCAGCGCCGTCAGCCTGATGAGCGACGCCGGGAACGCTGGCGCACACATAGCGCCAGCCGCCGGTTTCGCTCATACCGTCGCCCAGCCGTCCGGCGCAGCCGGATTGCTCAGCGGCACTTCAGTTCCGGGCACCGAGCGCGAGATGGAGCGCATCGAGTTGGATAGCCACTGGAACAGTTCGCGGAAGCGCAATCCTTTCAATTGCAGCGGCTTTCGGGTGGAAATCCGTTGCAGAATATCCAGATTGGCTCCTTCAACCCCGACCGCGAAGAAAGCAAAGGCGCGGCTTTCCTCGCCTTTCAGCACTTCGGCGGCGGCGGCATGCCAGTCATCGGTCGGGCTGCCGTCGGTGATCAGGAACACCCAGGGCCGGAAGAAGGGGATGCCGTGTTCGCGGTAGCGCGCCTTGCGCTGATTGAGCAGTTCCAGTCCCTGGGTAATCGCCTGTCCCATTGGCGTATCCTTGCGCGCCTCCAGTTGCGGCGGCGTGAACTGCTCAACGGTCTGGAATTCGTTGACTACTTCCACTGGGCCAAAGCTGACAATGGCGATTTCAACCCGTTTGGCGGCCAGACTGTCGGCCAGCAATTCTTCCTTGAAGGCGATCAGTCCCCGGTTCAGTTCGTCAATTGGCGGGCCATTCATGGACCAGGAGTTGTCCAGCAACAGTACGCAAGGGCAACGGGGTTCCGGGTTATCGGCAAATTCGGCGCCGCTGAAATCAGCGCTGAAGGGCGTTTGGCGGGGCAGATCGAGTTCGTCGTTCATAAGGAAAATCCTCCAATGCAGCGCAAGCGCAATGATCTGAATATAACTGATTTGTCCGGGTGGCGGATGACGGCAAACCGGTCAAGGATACTCGCTATAATGCAAGGTGTTGTGGGATCCAACCGGGAAAATGGCATGAGCTTAATCAGGGTGGCGGGAATAGCGGTTCTGATCATGGCGCTGACGCCAGGCTGTGCGCTCTATCAATCGCTGGTGGACCGAATGAGTAAGCCAGCAGCTCGTTCTTACCCCTTGCCGATTGAAACCCAGTCTGCGCTGGAGCCGAAGCTGGATGAGATGAGCGGGCGGTTGGGGCGGATGGAACAGGCCATTAACGAAGTGCGGGAACAGGGCGGCGTCGGCAGCAGTCGGAGCAACAGTCGCGGCAATCGCTGAACGAACTGCGGCAAGGAATGCAGACGACCTATGCGGCGGTCACTGACATACAGAAACAGATGCGGCAGGTGAGCGCCCAACAAGCGGCGTTAAGAGTGCGGCTGGATCAAACCGCAGGCGCCGCCGGGCGGGTTGAGTTCTGGGCGGTGGATGCCCCGATGGGCGGCTTGCCGAATACCAAAGGTCAGTCCGAAGTTCGCCGCATTCCGGCGCTGGTGCCGGACAAGGCGCGGGAGATTCTGGTGTACGCCCAAATTGCAACGGGTTTTGTCAAGGGCGGCGCCCATCGCTTTCGGATTGCGGTGCAGGTCGAAGGCGAACGGCAAGCGGCGTTTTTTCTGTACGCCTTTGCGCAGCCGCAACCGAGCTGGAGTTACAACTCGGATAACGTCTGGTTGCCGATGCCGAAAAACCGCGAGCTGATTTTGCAGGTGGAAGGCGAACCGTTTTTCGGCGACTGGGGTAGCGAAGTGCGGATTATCGCCTGGCGCTGATGCGTAACCCAGAACGCTTGATGTATTGCGCTTGGCGTAACACTCTAAATCCATGATCAAATCCTTCCACGACAAAGAAACCGCCGCCGCGTTCAAGGGCTTGCCAGTTCGGCGGTTTCCGGCGGAACTGCGGCGGCGAATGGTTCGGGGACTTGATCAGTTGCACGCAGCGGTGACCTGGATTTCTTGCGTAGTCCGCCTGGCAACCGGCTGGAAGCTTTACAGGGGAATCGCGTCGGCCAGTACAGCATTCGCATCAACGATCAATGGCGCATCTGCTTTGAATGGCGCGAGGGCAATGCCTGGGCTGTTGAAATCGTGGATTATCATTGAGGAACTCAGCATGAGTATTCGCATTGAAGACCTGAACACAATGGATTTTTCAGACGTGGTGGATTCAACCGCCAACGATCTGCCGCCGATTCATCCGGGCGAAATTCTGCGCGAGGATTTTCTTGCGCCCTTGGGATTAAGCGTGGATGCGCTGGCGTTGGCGCTGCATGTGCCCGCGATCCGCCTGTATGAAATCATCAAAGAGCGTCGCGCCATACCCCGGATACGGCCTTGCGGCTGGCCTGTTACTTTGGCGGCGACGCCCGCTCCTGGCTCAATCTGCAAGCAGAGTTCGATCTGAAACAGGCCATTCAAACCCAGGGTGAACGCATTCGACGCGAAGTCCAGCCGCGCATTGCCGCTTAATCGAACAGTCCAAAGGAAAGCGTATTTTGCAGCAGATGCGTTTCGCGCCTTAGCGCCCCACGGTTTTTCAGATCGATCCAAATGCCTTGATCCTGCACCGCAAAGATTCACCACGGTTTGAATCGCTGACCTAAGCTATAGCAATCCTGTTCCTTTCATCATCCCCGGCAGTTTTTTCTGGAGAGCCATTGCTCATGTGCCTCGCGATTCCTGCTCAAGTGGTTGAAGTTGTTGATGCTGAACACGCTGTAGTGGATACCGGCGGTGTGCGCAAACTGATTTCCACCGCACTGGTGGATGATGTGAAGATTGGCGAATACGTCATTATTCATGTCGGTTACGCCCTCAATCGCCTCGACCCGGAGGAAGCCGCCGAAACGCTGCGCTTGTTCGCGGAATTTGCCGCCGTGGCCGATCCGGCCTGATCCATCGCCATGAAATACATTGATGAATTTCGTGATGGTCATTTAGCCCAAGGTCTGGCCGCCCGCATTCGCCAGGAAGTGGACCCGAATCGCGGTTATGCGCTGATGGAGTTTTGCGGCGGCCATACCCACGCCATTTGCCGTTACGGGATCGAGGATTTATTGCCGCCGAATGTGCGGCTGATTCATGGCCCCGGTTGTCCGGTGTGCGTGTTGCCCAGTGGCCGTTTGCAAGCGGTGATTGAACTGGCGGAACGGGAACGGCTGATTTTATGCAGTTACGGTGATTTGCTGCGGGTTCCCGGCGCCCAAGGCGACACCCTGTTGCAGGCCAAAGCGCGAGGCGTGGATGTGCGGATGGTCTATTCGATCAGCGATGCGCTGGATATTGCCCGCGCTTATCCCGATCAACCCGTGGTTTTTTTCGCTATCGGCTTTGAAACCACCACGCCGCCCACTGCCGTCGCCATTCTGCAAGCCAAAGCCGAAGGACTGAATAATTTCAGCGCCTATTGCAATCATGTTCTCACCCCACCGGCATTACGCGCCATTCTCGCCACTGAATCCGCCGCGCCGATTCAATTGGACGGCTGCATTGGCCCGGCGCATGTCAGCACCATTATCGGCAGCGATCCCTATCAATTCGTCGCTGCTGAATATCACCGCCCCCTGGTCATTGCCGGTTTCGAGCCGCTGGATGTGTTGCAGGCGATTTTATTACTGATCCGGCAAGTCAACGCCGGTGAAGCCAGAGTCGAGAATGAATACACCCGCGCCGTCAGTGTTGAAGGCAATCGCAAGGCGCAAAGTAAAGTCGCTGAAGTGTTTACCGTGCGTCCGCGCTTTGAATGGCGCGGCCTGGGCGAATTGCCGAATAGCGCACTGGCGATCCGGCCTGAATATGCCGAATGGGATACCGAACAACGATTTACCGTCAATACCATCGCTATTGCCGATCATAAAGCCTGCGCCTGCGCCGAAGTCTTGCGCGGCGTGAAGCGCCCGGAACAGTGCAAAGCCTTTGCGACTGCCTGTACGCCCGATCATCCGCTCGGTTCCTGCATGGTGTCGGCGGAAGGCGCCTGCGCCGCGCATTATCACTATGGCCGTTTTCGCAGCCCTCAATCCGGCATATCCGCATGACTCCCTCGCGCACGTTATTCACCCGCAAACTCGATTTTATTCACGGCAGCGTCGAACTGAGTCACGGCGGCGGCGGCCGGGTCATGGCGCAATTGATTGAGGAAGTATTCCTGACGGCTTTTGACAATGAATGGTTGCGGACTCAGGATGATTGCGCCCAATTCGCCGTTCCCGCCGGGCGATTGGTGATGGCGACCGATAGTCATGTGGTGTCGCCGCTGTTTTTTCCCGGCGGCGATATTGGCTGTCTGTCGGTGCATGGCACGATTAACGATGTGGCGATGGCCGGTGCGCAACCGCTGTATCTGGCCGCCAGTTTCATTCTGGAAGAAGGGTTTCCATTGGCGGAGTTGCAGCGCATTGTAGCTTCAATGGCGCAGGCGGCGCGGCAGGCCGGAGTGCCGATTGTCACCGGCGACACCAAGGTGGTTGAGCGCGGCAAAGGCGACGGGGTGTTTATTACCACGACCGGAGTTGGCGTGGTTGCGCCCGGCGTGAACATTTCCGCCAGCCGGGCGCAACCGGGCGACGCCATTTTGCTCAGTGGCTCGCTCGGCGATCACGGCATGGCGGTGATGGCGCAACGGGAGCATCTGAGTTTCGACGCGCCGATTGTGTCAGACACCGCCGCGCTGCATGGGCTGGTCGCGGCGATGGTGGCGACGGGCGCTGAGATTCATTGTTTGC
>JAAUTD010000031.1 GCA_012031845.1 Synechococcaceae cyanobacterium SM1_2_3 | reverse complement strand
GAGCCTGTCGAACCCCGTTTTTAACCGATGAATGCCCTTCGACAGGCTCAGGGCGAACGGATGGAGCGAAAGTCCTGGCTGCGCTTCCTGGCTGATGCTGCGCCCTGATCAGATTCGCATTGTGGCGTTTCCCTGAACCCGTCAACCCATAGCCGATTCGGCAGGCTCCCTCTGAACGGCGCACCGCTTTTTTCTGCTCCCCTTTACGGCAACCGCCGTCAATGCTTAGATGATCCCACTTTCTCCATCACTCGATGCTAAACCGCATGGCCCAATACATTTTCACTATGAACCGGGTGGGCAAAATCGTCCCGCCCAAGCGCGAAATACTTAAAGACATCTCGCTGTCGTTCTTTCCCGGCGCCAAGATCGGCGTTCTCGGTCTGAACGGCTCCGGCAAATCCACCCTGTTGCGGATCATGGCCGGGGTGGATACCGAAATTCTCGGCGAAGCCGCCCACAACCGGGCATTCAAATCGGCTTGCTGTCGCAGGAACCGCAACTCGATCCGGCCAAGGACGTGCGCGGCAATGTGGAAGAAGCAGTCGCGCGCTCAAGGCCGCGATGCAACGGCTGGATGAGGTCTATGCCGCCTATGCCGATGAGGAGGCTGATTTCGACAAGCTGGCCGCTGAACAGGCGGATCTGGAAGCCTTTATCCATGCCGCCGACGGCCACAATCTGGAGCGCACCTTGGGCGTCGCCGCTGACGCGCTACGGCTGCCGCCGTGGGAGTCCGATGTGACCCGGCTATCCGGTGGCGAACGGCGGCGAGTGGCGCTGTGCCGATTGCTGCTTTCCAAGCCCGACATGCTGCTGCTGGACGAGCCGACCAACCATCTTGATGCTGAATCGGTGGCCTGGCTGGAGCATTTTCTCCACGATTATCCGGGCACCGTGGTGGCCGTGACTCACGACCGCTACTTTCTCGATAATGTGGCCGGCTGGATTCTGGAACTGGATCGCGGGCGCGGCATTCCGTGGGAAGGCAATTACTCCTCATGGCTGAACCAGAAGGAACAGCGGCTGGAAGTGGAAGAGAAGCAGGAAAGCGCCCGCACCAAGGCGATGAAAGCCGAACTGGAATGGGTGCGCTCCAATCCCAAAGGCCGCCACGCCAAGAGCAAGGCCCGCGTCGCCCGCTTCGAGGAACTGGAATCGCAGGAATTCCAGAAGCGCAATGAAACCCAGGATTTGTACATCCCGCCGGGGCCGCGACTGGGCGAGCTGGTGATCGAAGCGACTGATCTGCGCAAGAGTTTCGGCGACCGGCTGCTGATTGACGGCCTCAGCTTCAATCTGCCGAGGGGCGGCATCGTCGGCGTCATCGGCCCGAACGGCGCGGGTAAAACGACGCTGTTTCGGATGCTGGTCGGTCAGGAACAGCCGGATAGCGGCGCGTTGCGGATTGGCCCCAGCGTCAAGCTGGCCTACGTTGATCAATCCCGCGACAGCCTGTCCGCCGATAAAACCGTCTGGGAGGAAATCTCCGAAGGGGCGGACATCATGACGATTGGGGCTTATCAGACCAGTTCGAGAGCGTATGTCGGGCGCTTCAATTTCAAGGGGCCGGATCAGCAGAAGTTCGTCAAGGATTTGTCCGGCGGCGAGCGCAACCGGGTTCATCTCGCCAAATTGCTTCGCAGCGGCGGCAACGTGCTGCTGCTGGACGAGCCGACCAATGATCTGGACGTGGAAACCTTGCGGGCGCTGGAAGAAGCCTTGCTAACTTTCCCTGGCTGCGCAGTGGTGATTTCCCATGACCGCTGGTTTCTGGATCGCATCGCCACCCACATGCTGGCCTTTGAGGGGGATTCGCAAGTGGTGTGGTTCGAGGGTAATTACGCTGATTACGAAGCCGACCGCAAACGACGCCTGGGCGTGGACGCCGATCAGCCGCACCGGATTCGCTATCGCAAACTGGCTTGATCACCCCCTATTTGGATCACGGGCCTCCTGCCCGTGATCGGAGTCCATTGATGAACCATTCTCCTCATAACGTGCTGGTGACTGGCGGAGCCGGTTTTATTGGCTGCAACTTCGTTCGTTATCTGCTCGCTTCCGACCCGGAATTGCGCATCGTTAATCTCGACCTGCTGACCTATGCCGGTTCGCTGGACAATTTGCGCGATTTGCCTGATCCAGACCGGCATCTGTTTGTGCAAGGCGATATTTGCGACCGGGCGCTGGTCGAACGGTTATTGCGCGAGCAGCAGATTGACACCATTGCCCATTTCGCCGCCGAAAGCCATGTAGACCGTTCCATCACTGGCCCGGCGGCTTTTGTGCAAACCAATCTGGTTGGCACCTTTACTTTGCTGGAAGCGGCGCGCACGGTTTGGCAGGAACGCAATGCGCTGAATGCCTGTCGCTTTCATCACATTTCCACCGATGAGGTGTACGGCACGCTGGGGCGCGATGATCCGCCCTTTCAGGAAACCACGCCCTACGCGCCCAATTCGCCCTACTCCGCTTCCAAAGCCGGTTCTGATCATCTGGTGCGGGCTTATTTCCATACTTACGGTCTGCCCGTCGTCACCACCAATTGCTCCAACAATTACGGCCCGTGGCAGCATGGCGAAAAGTTTATTCCGACCGTGATTCGTTCCTGCCTGTTGCAACAGCCGATTCCGGTCTATGGCGATGGCAGCAATATCCGCGACTGGCTGTATGTCGAAGATCATTGCCGGGGAATTGATACCGTAATTCGGCGCGGGCAATTGGGCGAGACCTATAACATTGGCGGCTGCAATGAATGGGCGAATATCAACATTACCCGGCTGATTTGCCAACTGCTGGATCAGCGCCGCCCGCAACACGCGCCGCATGAACGGCTCATTACCTTTGTGACGGATCGCCCCGGCCACGATTGGCGTTACGCCATTGCCGCCGACAAAATGGAGCGGACACTGGATTGGCGTCCGCAGGAAACTTTCAATAGCGGCATTGCCAAAACTGTAGACTGGTATCTGGAGCGTTATCTGGCAGATTCAATATCGCAGTGATAAGGAATTGAGGAAGCTAAAACCATGACATATTGCCTATGAAACCGACTTCTACCAGTGGACGCAACAGCAGGCGGCGCTATTGCGGCAAGGTCTGCTATCTGACCTGGACTATGAGAATCTGGCCGAGGAAATTGAGAGCATGGGAAGAAGCGAGCGACACGCATTAGTCAGCCATCTCGTAGTTATCCTTACCCACTTGCTCAAATGGCGGTATCAGCCAAGGTTAAGATGTGGCAGTTGGGAAAACAGCATTGATAATGGGCGATTCGAGGTTGATGATGTATTGGAAGAAAGTCCAAGTCTCAAGCCACAACTGGCGGCAAAGATTAAAAAGGCTTACTCGTTATCTCGCCGATCAGCCAGCCGTGAAACCGGCTTGCCGCTGGCGACCTTCCCCGAACAATGCCCTTTTACTATCGAGCAAATCACCGGCGATTACTGGCCGGATTGAATTCTGAATGCTCATCACTGTATAAAACATCAACCCTGATTCCATCCGAGAACCCATGACCTATCCCACTTTTCAGCATTTGCGCAGTCATCCCGTTCCCGCCCTGCGGCTGGAATTTCAGGAATATCGCCACATTAAAACCGGCGCTCGACATTTGCATTTGGCCGCCGATGATCCGCATAACGCCTTTATGGCAGCTTTTCTCACCGTGCCTCAGGATTCAACCGGCGTCGCCCACATTCTTGAACACACTTCTTTATGCGGCAGCCAGCGTTATCCAGTGCGCGACCCGTTTTTCATGATGATCCGGCGTTCGCTGAATACCTTTATGAACGCCTTCACCAGCAGCGATTGGACCGCTTATCCGTTCGCCAGTCAGAACCGCAAGGATTTCAGCAATCTGCTGGATGTGTATCTGGACGCCACCTTTTTTCCTTTGCTGAATGAAAACGACTTTTGCCCAGGAAGGGCATCGGCTGGAATTCGCTACGCCCGCCGATCCCCATTCAGAACTGGTGTTCAAGGGCGTAGTTTTTAACGAGATGAAAGGCGCGCTGAGTTCGCCGGTGCAACGGCTGGGCTATGCGCTGCAAAGCCGGTTGTTTCCGACGATTACCTATCATCACAATAGCGGCGGCGACCCGGCAGTCATTCCCAACCTGACTTACGAACAACTCAAAGGCTTTCACGCCCGCCATTACCACCCGTCCAACGCCATTTTTCTGACCTATGGCGATATTGCCGCCGCCGATCATCAACAACGATTTGAAACGCAAGTTCTTAGCCAGTTTGAAGCCTTGCCGCTGGATTTAGCCATTCCCGCCGAGCGGCGCTATGCCGCGCCGATCACCGATCTGGTTTATTACCCGCTGGACGATGCGGAACATCTGCATGACCAGACTCATATCGTCTTGGGTTGGTTGCTAGGGCCGATTACCGATCCATTGGCGACTTTGCGGGCGCGGCTGCTCAGCGATGTGCTGCTGGACAACAGCAGTTGCCCGCTGCGTCATGCGCTGGAAACCTCCGAACTGGGCGCGGCCCCATCACCGATGTGCGGTTTCGACACCTCCAGCCGTGAAGCCACCTTCGTCTGCGGGCTGGAAGGCTCCAACCCGGAACACGCGGAAGCGGTGGAGCAATTGATCCTGAACGTCCTGCGCGAGGTCGCTGCTGACGGAGTGGCGCAGGACGCGGTGGACGCCGCCCTGCATCAACTGGAATTGAGCGAGCGGGAAATTACCGGGGACGGTTTCCCCTATGGACTGCGGCTGATCATGGAGGCGCTGACCCCGGCGATTCACGGCGGCGATCCGCTCAGTGCGCTGGACAGCGATCCGCTGCTGGAACAGTTGCGGGCGGAAAGCCGTAATCCCGATTTCATCCCGCAACTGGCCCGGCAACTGCTGCTCGACAACCCGCATCGAGTGCGGCTGACGATGGCTCCTGATCCCGAACTGAGCGCAAAACAGGCGGCGGCGGAACGGGAACGGCTGGCGGCGATTGCTGCGAAATTGAGCGAAGCTGACCGCATCCGCATCGTCGAACAGGCGCAGGCTCTGGCCGAACGGCAACAGCGGCAGGACGACGCCGAACTGCTGCCCAAGGTCGGATTGGCCGATGTGCCGCTCGATCTGAAAATTCCCGAAGGCGTCAGCCGCCCGGTCGGAACCGTGCCCGCTGCGTGGTATGCCCAGGGCACCAACGGCATGGTCTATCTGCAAGCGGTGCTGGAATTGCCCGCGCTGGAACCGGATGAACTGGATTTACTGCCGCTGTTGTGCGCCTGTTTGAGTGAAGTAGGCAGCGCCGGACGCGACTATCGTCAAACCCAGGCCCGGCAGGCGGCGGTCACCGGCGGCATCAGCGCCCGCGCCAATGTGCGCAGCGGCGTAGATGACCTGCAACAGGTCAAGGGTGTGCTGGCGCTGGGCGGCAAAGCCCTGGCCCGCAATCAGGCGGCTCTAGCTGATTTGCTGTGGGAAACCCTGACCAGCGCCCGCTTTGACGAGATGCCCCGGCTGCGGGAGCTGATCGCCCAGATGCGCGCCCAGCGTGAAGAATCCATCACCGATCACGGCCATGCGCTGGCGCTGGCGGCGGCCTGTTCCAGTCTGAGTCCGGTGGCGGCGCTCAATCATCGCTGGGACGGGCTGCTCGGTTTACAAAACCTCAAGGCGCTGGATGACGCGGTGGACGATGGCGAGGCGCTGGCCGCGTTCGCCGCCCGGATGGAACAGTTGCGCGACCGTTTGCAGGAGATGCCCCGGCAACTGCTGATCGTCAGCGAAGCCGAACGTCAGGATGACATCGCCGCAGCCCTGGCCGCCTGCTGGCGCGAAGGTCTAGCCGGAACGCCGCAACCTTTCATCCTGACCGCGCCCGAACCGCAAACTAAATGGCAAGGCTTCCGGGTCAACACCCAGGTGAATTTCTGCGCCAAAGCCTATCCCACTGTCGCGCCCAATCATCCCGATGCGGCAGATCTGCATGTGCTGGGCGACTTTTTACGCAACGGCTATCTGCATCGAGCGATTCGGGAACAGGGCGGCGCTTATGGCGGCGGCGCGGGCTATCACCCCGACAGCGGCGCATTCCGTTTCTATTCCTACCGCGATCCCCGGCTGACCGAGACGCTGGCCGATTTCGACCAAGCCCTCGACTGGTTGCACCGTTACGATCACCCGGCGCGGACTTTGGAAGAAGCCATTCTCGGCATCATTGCCGCGATTGATAAACCCGGATCGCCTGCGGGCGAAGCGATTGGCGCCTTCTTCGGCGCACTGTTTGGCCGCACTCCCCAGCAACGCCGCGCCTATCGGCAGCGCATTCTTGAAGTCACCCTGGATGATTTGCAGCGGGTCGCGACGACCTATCTGCAACCGGATCGCGCTCATTGCGCAGTATTGAGCGATGCGCGGACTTTAGCGGAACAGCAGCAGTTCACTATCGTCACCCCCCTAAGTTTTTAATCTGCGCAAATCTGCGGGAATCTGCGGATAAACAATACTCAAGGCAGCAGCGCGGATGGATGATGGGCTAAACCCTCTTCCATCCTGCGCCTTGCGCTATCAGAACTTTCGCCTTGGTTACGCCATTAAGCGCAGAACAACGGGCCTCCAGCCCGTTCTACCTCGCCGCAAGCAAAAGTCCTGAATAGGTCAGTCAACCGTCGTAGCGACCTTCCTGGAATACGGTGTGAGACCATGCCCTGATAACCCAACCGATTAGCGACTGGAAGATAACCGCTCAAGAATCTC
This sequence comes from Synechococcaceae cyanobacterium SM1_2_3, assembly GCA_012031845.1. Taxonomy (GTDB): domain Bacteria; phylum Pseudomonadota; class Gammaproteobacteria; order Competibacterales; family Competibacteraceae; genus Contendibacter. The sequence goes on along the minus strand of JAAUTD010000031.1, from coordinate 13,158 downwards.
ATCCAAGGTCGCCAAAGCCTCTTCAAACGCGAAATCTTCGATTTGCGTCTTCAAGCGCACGGCCTTTTCCGGAATCAGACTCTCCACCGATGATCGCAACGCGCTGTATTGATCGACTGCGGCCATATCATCGGCCTTCAGCAGAGAGATCAATACCTTCAATTGTTGCCGAAAGTCGTCCAGGTTAAGCTGGATTCCGGCAACCTCATTTCCCGTCTCAATTTCGCTGAGTTCGGTGCAACGCGGCTCCAGTACGCTGTCCAGTTCAGTGATGGCCGCTTCAATCTGCTCTGGCGATAAACCGTTCTTCAATCCAGCCTCTACCACCGCCGCCAGCGCCTGCACCTCGCCTAACCCGAAAGTGCCCGCTACCCCCTTTAGCGTATGGGCGCGGCGAATCGCGCCCAGCACGTCGTTTCGGCGTAACTCGGCGCGTAATTGATCGACGGTCTGGCGATGGTCCTGGGCAAAGCGCGACAAAAATCGGCCGAGTTTGGCGACATCGCCGCGCACCATTCGCAACGCGCTGTCTACGTTCAAGCCGGGGATGCGGGACAGGCGCTGCCGCAGCGCCGCGTCCGCTTCGAACAATGATGCAGAGGGGTCCTCTTTTTGGATCGGCGGACTTTCGGCGGAATTGACCGGCAGCCATTTCATCAAAGCCCGATACAGCGCATCGGGATCAATCGGCTTGGACAGATGATCATTCATCCCCGCCGCCAGCGCCGCCTCCCGGTCTTCAGTAAACGCATTCGCAGTCATCGCCAAAATCGGCGTCGAGGCATGATCGGCGAAGGTTCGGATTTTGCGGGCAGCACCCAGTCCGTCCAGGTTCGGCATCTGAATATCCATCAGAATCAAGTCGTAGTGCTGCTTCGCCGCCAAGGCCGCCGCGATCTCGCCGTCCTGAGCCAGATCAACCTGTAAACCGACATGATGCAGCAGATCGAGGGCGACTTCCTGATTCAGCTCGTTATCTTCCGCCAACAACACCTGCAGCCCGTCCCTGAATCGCAAATTAGCCTCCAGGGCAGAGACTTCCTCATGGGCCAGACCGGCAACGCCCTTGACGGCAAATGTGGTATTCAGCGCGTCCAGCAACACCGTCGGCGTGACCGGCTTGGCAATGAAAGCAGCAAACCCGCCTTGCTCAAGCTGATCGCTGGGACACCCGCTACTGCCGCTGACGAGAAAGCAGATCGGCGCAACCTTGAGCGGAAGTCGGCGTAACCGCAGCGCGGTTTCAGTGCCATTAATGCCCGGCATCAGCCAGTCCATCAACACCAGCCGATAGGGATCGCCCAGCGCATCGGCCTCCGCGATGGCTCGCAAGGCCGCCTCGCCATCAGCCACTGCATCGGCCTGCATACTCAGACCCGCCAGAATGTCGGCCAGCGATTCCCGCGCTTCCTCCATGTCATCCACCACCAGAACCCGGGTTCCTTTGGGCAGCGGAAGCGGGAGATGGCGCTGGCTATAGCCTTCCACTATCCCGAACGGCGCTTCGAACCAGAAGGTGCTGCCGTGGCCCGGTTCGCTCACCACCCCGACCTGCCCGCTCATGAGTTGCGCCAAGCGGCTGGAAATCGCCAGCCCCAGTCCGGTGCCGCCGTAACTACGGGTGGTGGATACATCCGCCTGCTCGAAAGCCTGGAACAGTCGCGCCTGCTGTTCCAGGGACAGACCGATGCCGGTATCGCGGACTTCAAACCGCACCCACAGCCGCTCGCCCTCGGTCCGGGCGACTTTGCCGCAAATAACAATGCTGCCTTTCTCAGTGAACTTCACCGCGTTGCCGACAAAGTTGAGCAACACCTGCCCCAGCCGCAAACCATCGCCGTGCAGCGCGGGGGGCAACCCGGCCAGGTCTGCGACCAGTTCCAGTCCCTTCGCTTCCGCTTTTTCCAAGGCCAGAGTACAGACATTGCCGACCACCCGGTCAACGTCGAAATCGGTCAGGTCGAGCGTCATCTTGCCCGCCTCGATTTTCGAGAAGTCGAGAATGTCGTTGATGATGCTGAGCAGGTGATGGGCAGCCTGAGTCACCTTGTCCAGTTGCTGTTTCTGCCGGTCGCTGGTCGAGTCGCGGCGGATCAGGTGGGTCAGGCCGATAATGGCGTTCATCGGGGGTGCGGATTTCGTGGCTCATGTTGGCAAGGAACGCGCTCTTGGTGCGGCTGGCTTCCTCGGCCAGTGCGCGCGCCTTGACCATTTCGGCGATGGCCGCCCGCTCAACGGTGATGTCTTCGAGCATCCAGACCGTGCCCTTGCTGCGATCATGAATATCCACCGCTTTGCCGGTCAGGCGCACCCACAAGGCGCTGCCGTCGCGGCGCACCAATTGCTGTTCCCGGCTGTGGGACTCGCCGCGCCAAATCGGTCCATAGACTGCCTCAGCGCCACCGACCGTATTGGCCGCCTCGTCGGCATACCAGATCGCCGTCCGCTGACCGATCATGGAACCTTGCGGCCAACCGAGTATTTCATGCAGTTTGCGGTTACAGCGGACCAGGATGCGGTCCTTGATTAAGGCTATGCCGGAGGTCGCGGTATCGAAGATCGCCTGCTGTTCCTCATTGGCGCCGCGCAGTGATTCGGTCATCGCCGCCAGTTCAGCGGTTCGTTCCGCGACCAGCCGTTCGAGTTCGTTGCGATAGCGCGCCAGTTCCTGCTCGGCTTGCTTGCGTTCGGTAATGTCCGACCAGATGATCGAGAGAAAATCACGGTCCAGGATGTGAATGACTTTCAGGCTGACGTGAACGTCGCGCAAGTTGCCGCTCTTGTGGCGGCGCAGCGTGTCGAATTGCGCCGCCCCGACCTTCAGAAAATCCTGGATCATCCCGGCCACCGTGGCGGGATCAAATTCCCCCTGAATATCGGGCAGGCGCAACTGGGAAAATTCTTCCCGGGTGTAGCCCAAGCCTTCGCAGGCGGCGTCATTGAACTCGGCAAAATGCAGGGTTTCGACATCGATCAGGGTGATCGCGTCAGATGCCTGGGAAACAATGGCACGGGAAATCTCCTCGCGTTTCCTGGCATTCTCTTCGATGGTTCGACGCTCGATGATGCTACTGAGTCGTTCGGCCACCGTATCGAGCAACAGGCGCTCCTCGCTTAGAAACGGTCCTTCCTGTTGCCGGGGATGGGGTTGCAGATAGGCGACCGTGACGCTGCCGCGCTGCTCGTCGTTGAGATGGATGGGCGCGGTCTGCTGGTCGGCGGAGTTGCGGAAGTTGGCGGTGTAGTAGCATTGACCGCCCCATTCAATGCAGGCGGCGGCATCCGCCGGATAAAACCAGCCGGGCGGCAGCAGTTCCACCACTGCCTGAAGGATTTCATCCAGCGGCGCTTGCAGATTCTCGGTGACGCGAAACACCGCGTACAGGCAGGTTTGTTCCTTGATCCGTTCACCCAGCGCCGCCTGCGCTCGTTGCAGTTCCTCGTGTTCATATTCCAGTTCTTCCGCCTTGCGCTGGATGATCTGCCGGGTGGTTTTCAGGCGAGCGGCGTACACCAGCAGGAGCAGCGACAAAATAGTAACCGCAGCGACGCCGAAGACCAGCACGATCATGATCGTCCGGTGGTCTCGCCAGATGTCCTCCAGGGTGACCGGTGGCTCGTTCTCGTAGGGCGGCAGATGCAAGGCGTAGGTCATGGCCCGCACCGGTTCATAATCGTAGGGCAGGGTGAAGCCGTGCAGACCGACGTCTTGCAAACCGTCTTGATCGCTCGGCATTTGCAGCAGCGCGGCGGCCACCCGTTTAGCCAGCGACTCGTCCACCTGCGGCATGGCGGCGACCGGCCGTTCGGGATAGAGCGGCGTAGAAATCGCGTCAGGAAAACCCGGCAAATCCCGGCGGTGGAGAACGCGCAGCGCCTCTGGGGCGATCCGACCTTCCCGTTGCCAGGCTTCGAGGATGCCGCTGCGGGCAAACGCGGCGTCCACGGTCCCGTCCAGTAGCGCCTGTAGCACCTTTTCGTAGGGCAGGCCGGTTTCAATGAGCTGGACGTCGTCGGGCAAGTGGATGCCCGCCTTGTCCAGTTCATAGGCCTGCGCCTGATAACCGCCCAGCGACTGCCGACCAATGAGGGCGATGCGCCGACCCTTGAGGTCTTGCAGCGTTTGCAGTTCCGAACGTTCGGCGCGCACCAGGATGACGCCGCCGAACCCGCGCAACAATGTTTGATCTGGCCCTTCGGCAACCACGCTGGCCAGCGGCGCGGACAGGCCGATGCGATGGGCGTAAATCAGATAATCCGAAGGACTGGTGATCACCAGATCGACCTGGCGATGCTGAACCGCTTTTCCATGCCTGCGAAGTCGTAGACTTGCAGCATCACCCGCACATCGCCCAGGCTTCGCTGCAGGTAGTCCGCCAAGGGTTGCCAGAGCGGGTTTTCCAGCGCAATCGGCCGATGGGCGAGTACCCCAATAGCCAGCGTGGGCGTTGGTTCGGCCTGCGCTGTCAACCCGCTCAGGGTGAGGATCAAGGCAACAACCCATAGCCAGCGGCATAGCGCGGTCATGGCCGATCCCAGGGCAGATAATCGGCCACAAACAACCCATCCAGATTGACCGGGCGCTTGAGCAGACCTTCCTGGGTCAGAATCCGGGTAATGGCCTGGACTGATTGGGTCAGTTCGACCGCCGGCGCAGTGAGATATTTACGGTTGTAGGCGGCATCCGGCAGGTCCAGACCCTTGAACACGCCTTTGACTTCATCGGCCTTGACGCCCAGTCGCGCCGACAGACGATAGGCGGTGTCGATGGGGTTGTTGCGCCACTGGGTGAGGGCGCGAAAATGGCCGACGATCAGGGTGCGCAAGGCTTCAGCATGACGCTCGGCGGCTTCGGTGCGCACCGCCAACACGTCAACAATCACCAGCGGCAGCTTCCGGCTATCGTATATGTTCACCAGACCCTGCTTTTGCAACTGACTCAGCGAAGGTTCATAGGTCAGCACAGCATCCAAAGGGGTGCTATTCCATGTGGCCAGATGGTCTTCATCCATGTTGATGACGGTCACATCGCTCCGTTGCAGACCGGCGGCCTCCAGCACCTTGCTCAACATGACGACACCCAGGCTGGTGGCTTCGACGCCGATGCGCTGGCCTTTGAGATCCGCCAGCCGGGAAATCTCCGGTTTTGCCAGCACGACATCAGCGCCTGCCGAGAAATCGAACACGGTGACGACGCTCAGTGGCATTCCCTGGTCGCGCAACAGCAGCACTTCGTTCAAGGTGAGCGCAGCGCCGTCGACCTGACCTTGCTTCAACGCCGCCACCGAGTCGCTGGCGAAACCGGTTTCTCGTAATTCCAGACCGGACTGGGGCAACCAGCCTTCCTGTTGTGCAAGGAACATGAATTGATAACCACACCACTGCTCGGAAGCAATGCGCAACGGTTGGCCGGGACCACAGGCGGCCAAGCCGCCGACTGCTGTGTAGGCAATGGCCTGAGCGCCGATGCGTAGAAAATTGCGGCGGGTCAGCGCCGAAAGGGGGTTAGCATCGGTCATGGCGGGTTGACCTGGATTTGTCGCACTCAGGCGTGTTCCTCAGGGTGATCGGCATAGCGTTCGGCAATCCCGACAAACTCATCCACTAGTATCAGAAAGGCATCGACAATATCGGGATCGAAATGCTGGCCGCGTCCTTCGGTAATAATGCTAACCACCCGTTCCAATGGAAACGCCTCCTTATAATGCCGCCGCGAAATGAGCGCATCGAAGACATCAGCCAGCGCCATCAACCGGGCCGCCACCGGTATTGCTTCGCCGACAAGTCATTTGGGGTAGCCGGAACCATCCCATTTTTCATGATGCCCGCCCGCGATCTGCCGGGCGGTGTCGAGAAAAGCCAGCGGCGCGTCCACAGCCTCCCCTCCGGCGCCATGACCGACCCGTTTGACGGCCTCGCTAATCGTGTCGGCGCCGATGGCGGCGTGGGTTTTCATGATCTCGAATTCTTCCGCTGTCAGCTTGCCGGGTTTCAGCAAAATGGCATCAGGAATGCCCACCTTGCCAATGTCATGCAGGGCGCGGCCTTGGCGATCCGCTCGCGCTGGGTTGCATTGGCGAGTTCCGGCGCAAAACGGGGATGGCTGCGCAAATGCTCCATCAGCGTCTCGATATAGGCTTGGGTTCGGTGCAGATGGTTACCGGTTTCGTTGTCGCGCTTTTCCGCCAGTAAGGCCAGGCTGTGCAGGCTGACATCCTTAATCAATTCGTTATCAGTCATCCGGCGGCGCACCTCGGCTTCCAGGTAGACGTTCTGATCAGCCAGCCAGTCCCGCGCCTGCTTGAGTTCGAGATGCGCCCGCACCCGCGCCAGCAGAATCGCCGGCTTGATGGGCTTGGTCACATAATCAACGGCGCCGAGGGATAGACCCAGTTCCTCGTCTTCATCGACATCAATCGCAGTGACGAAAATCACCGGTATATCGCGCGTCTGCGGATCAGCCCGCAGTTCGGCAATGACCTCGTAGCCATCCATCTCTGGCATCATTACATCAAGCAGGATGAGATCGGGTCTAGGCGGACTGGCGACCGCTTTCAATGCCCTCTGCCCGGAGTTGGCGACGCGCACATGGTAATAAGGCTGCAACAGTTGCCCGACGACCATGAGATTTTCCTTGGAATCGTCTACCGCCAGAATAGTCGGCCTTTTTAAGGCCACCGCTTCCTCAACGCTCATTTGCTTTCTCCTGGTGTCGCTCTATGTTCAACGGGCTTAATTTTATCTTTCGCTAGTTTTATTAGAGTACCAAAGTTGTGAAACAGTATGGCAGGGACTAATTAACCGTTTCGATTTTCATAACCGGACTGTACAAAGCTTCATGCGACGAAAACTGCGGTAGCTGGATGATGCCTCATGTTATGAAGCCATTCGCCAGTTGCATTGACCCGACGCGGTTCGTTGCCCGCATGATGGCGCCAAGGACATCACGAAGCAGGGGCGGGACACTACCCAGCCCACACGACAAAAATAGCGGTGCAAGAGTTGCCACTGCCTTTTTGGCGATCTTACGGAGACGATGCTGGCAGAGCGAAACTTTACCCGGTGGCGAATTAACCTTATTGAAACAAAGGATGTCCCGCGCTATTTTGTTCGCCCTGACCACAACAAAAGCCCGCCGTCATGGAAATCTTCGTCTATCACACGCCCGATCAAGTCCCCGATTTAAGTAAAAAGGCCCGCAAAGGCGGGTTGCAACTGGAAATGCCTGCCTGCGCCATTGTCATTGACGTATTGCGAGCCACCACCACAATAGCGACGGCGCTGCAATCCGGGGCCGAGGCCATTCAAGTCTTTGACGACATCGATGAATTATTTCGCGTCAGCCAGCATTGGCCGGCGGAACAACGACTGCTGGCGGGCGAGCGCGGCGGCGAGAAACTGGACGATTTCGATTTGGGCAATTCACCGCTGGAATGCACCCCGGTTCGAGTGAGCGGCAAGCGGCTGTTCATGAGCACCACCAATGGCACGCGGGCGCTGGAGCGAGTGCGAACCGTACCGCTTCTACTAACGGCGGCGCTGACTAATCGGGCGGCGGTGGTGCGCTATCTGCTGGAACAGCAGCCGCGCACGGTGTGGATAGTCGCGGCGGGCTGGCGTGGCGGATTCTCGCTGGAAGACACCATTTGCGCGGGCGCTATTGCCAGCGCCCTGCGCGTTGAACGCGGCAGCGATTGCGCGGGCGACGATGAATCCATTGCGGCAATGGCGCTCTTTGATCAATGGCAAACCCGCTTGCCGCAATTATTGCGCTACGCCCATCATGGACGCGGGTTGGCGGCGCTCGGTTGTGACTGGGATTTGGATTATTGCGCCCGGATTGATAGCGTCAATGTCGTGCCGGTGCAAATGGAGCCGGGCGTATTAAAAGCCGTGAGATATGATGCGTCCGGGCACACTCTGAACTGATGCGGATTCTCTTCACTCCGGCGGCCTGTTTCATGGCGCTGGAGTGAGAAATATTAGCGCATGACTGCCGATGGTTCATATCGGGTCATCTCCAGATAACCCTGTCCGCTAATGGCTTTACCGCTGGCCTGTCCATTGACCGCAACCGCCCCTTCCCAATAGTACACGCTCAGCCGCATTTCCTGATCAGCTACTTTCGGCGTAATGATTAAATCCAGTTGTTCCGCCGGTACGCGCAAACGCCAGCTTGCCGGATAACGGTCGCCGCTTGCAGGGCTGCTCCATTGTCCCACCGGCTGTAGCTCCAATTCACTGCCGCGCAGTAATCGCGCCTGCCCATCGCTCGCTACTAAAACCCCCTGGCTGAATGAATCCATACCGCCATCCTTGCGGCGCAAGCGATAAAACATCAAATCCCGTCCATCGTCCAATTGCAGCGCAAACCAGTCCCAACCGCTCTGATCCGGCCCTAATGCGCTGGTGCTCCATTCCCGATCCAGCCAACTGGCGCCGCTCGCGGTAAATGACTGATCACCAATAGTGATAACTCCCTGGGTCGGCATTCGGGTATAGGAATAGTAATAGGAGGCGTTGCCGGGTTCTGCGCTTTTCTGACTCAATCCCTGATTGCCTTGCAAGACTACTGCTTTACCCGCATTCAGCGTCAGATCAATCTTGATTTGGCCTTCTTGCGCCTGAACCCGTAATGGAAACAGCCCGGATTGCAGACTCATCAATTCCCAGTTTTCCAGCCAGACCCGAAACGGAGCTGCTTGCGCTCCCGCCAAACCGGCTGCGCCCCGGCTGAAGCGTTCAAAGCCATAATGCTGTTGATCTGCTACGTCGGTCAGGGCGAAATGGCCCATATAAACCTGGTGGCTGCGCCAGATTGAATCGGCAACGGGCGCAGTGGGCGATAGAGCAATACGAAACAGCGTCAGTTGATAACCAAACTGCCGTCCCTGCGCATCGGCCAGATTGCCAGTGACATACCACCATTCATTACGAAAATCGGGATGCGGGCCATGATCCGCCGGGAATTGCAGCGGGCGCGGTTGATAAGCCCGCTGATAGCCCGCGTTATCGCCGCCGCCCAATGCCGAACTCACATTCATGCCGCTGGACGGTTTACGCGCTGGCTTACTGCAATAGGTCGCCGTAATAATGACTAATCCCGCAATTGCCAGTCCGATCCACCATTTGGGTTTAATAATCATAACCGCCTCAAAGATTGGCATACGCTCTGGCAATGGCCAGCGTGGCATCGGCATTTTTTCTGTTTGGGGACAATTAATTCAGCGCGATAGCGGTGATCAATCAGTCGTTCGGCGTGAGCCAGCGCCGCCGCTTCCGCCACCCCATAACAGCCGGTTTCCCGAAAGACAATCTCGGATTTTCGACTCAGCCGGTCGCCGTATTCCGCCAAAACCGCCGCCGGATAAAAATGAATGGGCAATTGCAACCGCTCCGCCAATTGATGCAATCCGGCTTCATCCTGTTTGAGTTCAATGCTGGCTAAGCCCTGTAACTCACTGCGTTGCAAGCCGTGATTGATTAAAGTCTGATCCAGCAGCGCCAGCAGTCGTTCCAGCGGACAGCCGCGATTACAACCGAGTCCAGCCACCAATAGCGGTTGAGTGTAGCGTTGCGCGCCGGTAATCACCGCCTGTGCGCCCAGCCATTCGCTTATTTGCCGCGCCCATTCATTCGCGCCACCTTCGTGACCGGACAAGACCGGCACTACAAACCGCCCATGTTCATCCAGGACCAGCACCGCCGGATCGCGATATTTATCGCGCAACACCGGCCCCAGCGTACGCACCACAATCCCCACCGCGCACAGCAAAATCAGCCGGTGTCCAGCCAGAAAGCGTTCGCGCACCACCTCTTGAAAGGGCTGTGGCCGATAGAGATGTTCGGCATCGGGCAGAACCGCCAGCAAGCGTTCGGCCAGCGCCTGACCGGGTTCCGTCAAACTGACAATCGTGATCATGGGCATGGCTTGATGATGACTCCGGTTAGAGGCTCGGGATTCGAGCATAACAAGCTCCCGAATGGCAACGCGCATCTTGCCAAATCCCGGCCATGCCTGCCCTGTTTGGCAATCCGTCAGGATCAACGATAATGAGCCGCGACCCGCATTGCTAAAAAGTCATAACCAATTGTCATGAAACATTTTATTCTCGGCGGCGCCCGTTCCGGCAAAAGCGCTTTCGCTCAGCGCCAGGCGCAGGCCAGCGGGCTGCACGTCATTTATCTCGCCACCGCCCAAGCCTTCGACGCCGAAATGACTGAGCGCATCGCCCGCCATCGCGCCGAACGTCCAGCGGATTGGGGACTGGTGGAAGAACCGCTGGCGCTCGCCGCCGCCTTGCGCAGCCACACCGCGCCGGATCGCTGTCTGCTGGTGGATTGCCTGACCCTGTGGCTGAGCAATTTGCTGGCGGCGGGCGATGACCGGTTATCTGCCGAAATCAACGCCCTGCTCGACACGATCCCGTTTCTGCCTGGTCATTTGCTGCTGGTCAGTAACGAAGTCGGCCAGGGCATCGTTCCCGCCAATCCGCTGGCTCGCCGCTTCCGTGACGAAGCCGGCTGGCTGCATCAGGCTATCGCTCGCTGCTGCGACCGAACCACCTTCGTGATCGCCGGTTTACCTCTCACTCTCAAGGACTGCTCCGCATGAGCCAACGCTGGTTTAATCATCCTATCGCCGCTCCCGACAATTCAGTATGGGCCGCCGCCCGTGATCGTCAGGCGCAACTAACCAAACCGCCAGGTTCGCTAGGTCAATTGGAAGAATTAGGCATCACGCTGGCGGCGATGCAAGGCAACCAACATCCCCGCGTAGAAAAACTCTGGATCACGATCTTTGCCGGGGATCATGGGGTGGTCGCGGAGGGCGTTTCCGCGTTCCCGCAAGTGGTGACTGCCGAAATGGTGCGCAACTTCGCCAAGGCGGCGCGGCGATCAGCGTGTTGGCCAAAGCCTGGGATGCGCGGCTGGAAGTGGTGAACGTCGGCACCCTGAAGCCATTGGAAGATTTGCCGGGCGTACTGGATGCGCGGGTCGGTCCCGGCACGGTTAACTTTGTCCATGATGCAGCGATGACCGTCGAGCAGTTGCATGAGGCGCTGGAGGCCGGTCACGACGCCGCTGAACGGGCCGCGATCAATGGTGCGCACCTGTTTATCGGCGGCGAAATGGGCATTGGCAATACGACTAGCGCCACTGCCCTGGCCTGTTCGCTGCTGGGTCTGCCCGCTGCGCAACTGGCCGGTCCGGGCACGGGTCTGGACGCCGCCGGGGTAGTTCACAAGGGCCTGGTCATTGAACGGGCATTGGCTCGCCATCGGGATTTACGCCCGCTGATCGCGCTGCAACGGCTGGGCGGCTTCGAGATTGTCGCGCTAACCGGCGCTTATCTACGCTGCGGTCAACTGGGCCTGCCCGCGCTGGTGGACGGCTTTATCACCACGGTGGCTGCGTTAGCCGCAGTGCGGCTGTGCCCCGATCTGGCGATTTGGCTGTTTTATGCGCATCGCTCCACTGAACCCGGTCATCGCTACGTTCTGGAAGCGCTGGCGGCAAAACCGTTGATCGATTTGGGAATGCGGCTGGGCGAAGGCAGCGGCGCGGCGGTCGCAGCGCCGATTCTGCGGGCTGCCGCTGCATTACACGCCGACATGGCGACGTTCGCCGAAGCGGGAGTTTCAACGAAATGAGCGGCTTCACCACGGTTGATCTGCTGCGGCACGGCGAGCCGCAAGGCGGACAAAAATTCAGGGGCGCACTGGATGATCCGCTCAGCCCGCTCGGTTGGGAACAGTTGCGCACCACTGTTGGCGCCTATCAACACTGGGATGTCATCGTCAGTTCGCCGCTGATTCGTTGCGCCGCTTTTGCCCAGGAAGTCGCCGAACGGCTGGATCGACCGCTGGACATCATCCCGGGCTTCCGCGAACTGAATTTCGGCGCATGGGAAGGACGCACCGCTGCCGAAGTCTATGCCGATAATCCGCTGGCGGTGGCGCAATTCTGGCGCGATCCGGTGGCAAATCCGATTCCTGGCGGCGAACCGGTTAATGAATTTGATCAGCGGGTTGGCGCGGCCTGGAATGCGCTGCTGGAACGCTATCAAGGTCGGCGGGTGTTGCTGGTCGCGCATGGCGGCACGATTCGGATGGTGTTGCGCCAGGTGCTGGAATTGCCGCTGCGTAATCTCTGGCGGTTCGAGGTGCTTTATGCCTCGATCAGCCGGGTGCGCATTTATCCCGATTCTGACGCGCAACCGCAACTGGTGTTTGTCAACGGTCGACTGGAATGATCCGGCCCCTGGCGCTGGCCCTGCAACTGCTGACCCGCTTGCCGATTCCGTCCTCTGCCACCGCGCCGCGCCCTGAACAACTGGGGCAGTCGGCGCTGTTTTTTCCAGCCGTGGGACTGGTGCTCGGCGCACTGCTGGCAGGACTGAATGTTGCGCTGGAACCGATGGATGCCGGAATCAGGGCCGGCTTGCTGCTAACCGTTTGGGTGCTAATCACCGGCGGTTTGCATCTGGACGGCCTGGCCGATTGCGCCGACGCCTGGATTGGCGGGCAAGGCAGCCGCGAGCGGACGCTGGCGATTATGAAAGACCCGCGCAGCGGCCCCATTGCCATCGTCGCTATCGGATTAGTGCTGCTGAATAAATTTGCCGCCCTGCAACTACTATTGGCGAATGATGCGGTCATGGCTCTGCTATTAGCGCCGGTGCTGGGTCGTACGGTGATTATTCTGTTACTGCTGACGACGCCGTATGTGCGCACCGAGGGCTTGGGCAGTCCCTACGCCAATCATCTGCCGCGATTTCATTCCAGCCTGCTGGTAGTGCTAATCGCTGTTGCGACAATAGCCTTATTGCAATGGCAGGGCGGCATCGCGCTCATAATGCTCAGCGTCGTTTATTTCGGATTGCGCCATTGGCTGATAGCGCGGCTGGGCGGAATAACCGGCGATGGATTAGGCGCGGCTTGTGAATTGGCTGAAACTGCGGTTCTGATTGGGCTGGCGGTATGAATCAAACGGCTTTTGCCTGATTTTCCTGAAACAGGCTGTAAAACTACAACGCTCTCCAACCATGATCCCACCTCTCGACCGAGCGCCTTATACCGTCTCCCGCCTGAATCAGGAGGCGCGCATTCTGCTGGAACAGGAATTTCCCATGCTTTGGGTGCAAGGCGAGGTTTC
>JAAUTD010000309.1 GCA_012031845.1 Synechococcaceae cyanobacterium SM1_2_3 | reverse complement strand
TCGCGCAGCCCGCGACCGCAGCGGCGATGCACAGCAGACAAAATGCACGCAGAAACATTGCCTTGCTCCGGACTTGTGAAGTACTGTAGAAAAAACCTCGACGGAAAGTCAAAGCGAACCCGCGATGCGCCGTTTCCTGTCTCTCCTGGCCGTGCTGGCCGCCCTGGCCATGCAGACCGCCCTGACGGGCCTGAATCCGAAACTGGAGGAAAAGGGCTGGCCACCCTTGAAGATCGGCGTGGGGGTGAACACCGGCCGCATGAGCGTGGGCAACATGGGTTCGGAATTCCGGGTGGCCTATACCGTGCTGGGCGATGCAGTCAATCTGGCGGCGCGGCTGGAAAGCGCGGCCAAGCAGTACGGGGCGACGATTGTGATCAGCGAGACCACCCGCGCCGCCGTAGCCGATGTCGTTTGCCGCGAGCTGGATCGGGCGCGGGTCAAGGGCCGGGCGCAGCCGGTGACCCTGTTTGAACCGCTGGGACTGGCCGACGCCGTAACGACGGCAATGCAGCAGGAATTAGCAGATTATGCGCAAGCGTTGGCCGCCTATCGCGCCCGCGACTGGCAACAGGCGACCTTGCCGTTTCAGCAACTTGTGAGTGCTTACCCGGATCAGCCGTTGTATAAAATCTATCTGGATCGAATTGCCGTATTACGCACTCATCCGCCTGAAGATCATTGGGACGGGGTATTTACCCTGACGGAAAAGTAAGATGGCGACTATTACGGTTTTTCTTTATCACTGCCAGTTTTTATCGAGGCCTAATCATTTATTCAGAGGAGACTGCAATTATGCCGTGGATTAAAACGCTGTGCCTGTTAGTAATCAGCCTGAACCTGATTTTATTCTCGGCGATTGGACAAGCCGCGTCGTCGCCGGAGATTGCCGGTTATGTCACCCGAATCCGGGGCGAAATCGTTGCAGTCGCAAATAACAACCGTCGCCCTTTGGCTTTGGGTAATCCGCTGTATCTCGGCGACCGAATTATCACCGGCAATACCGCTCTGCTCGAAGCGCGGATGCAGGATGGCACGGTGATCACCGTTTGCCCCAGCGCCGAGTTCAATATCCTGCAAGTGCAGGGCGTCGGCCAAAACCAGGAAGGCTCTACCTTTGAAATGATTAAGGGCATGTTTCGGGCGGTCACGGCGCAAACTGATTCGGGCCAGCCCCGGCAACCGCTACAGGTCAAAACTCCGGTGGCGGTTATTGGTGTGCGCGGCACCGATTTCTGGGGCGGCTTTAATCTGTTGGATGCCGGTCCGCGCATTCTGGACGTGGTGATGCTGAAAGGAACGGGCGTTTATGTTGAAAGCGAAGGGCGGCGGGTGGAATTACAGCAGGCTGGACAGGGCACTACCGTAGCTGGTTTCGATGAAATGCACCCAGCGCTTTCAATGGCCGAGCAAATGGCGTTGGAAAAATCAGCAGCGCCGACTCCCGCCAAAGTTTGGGGGGAGAAGAAAGTCAAGGCGGCGCTGCGTTCGGTGGCGTGGGATTAGGCGGTTTTGTCCTGCATGGGAAACGCATCATCCAGGCGACGATGTATTTCCTGTTCCAGCGCAGGTTTCATCGGGATCAGCAGAAATCCCAGTCGTACACTGACCCGAACCCTGCCTGGCTCCAGTTCAATCGAGCCGCCGACCCCGGAACGCTCAAAATGCAGCGTGTCACCCTGCCAGTGATAGCTGATTTCGTAACGGGCGGCGAGTTGGGCGGCGAGCGTTTCGGCGGCCTGCCGCGCTTCATCCAGTTCAAGCGCATGAGCGCGGTGAATAATGATGTGGGTCATGGGTTTCAACGATGAGCGTTATCCCGCGCCGTCAGCCAGGCGGCTAAATCAGCGGGGGTCTGGAAATCCAGCAGCGCCTCCGCCAGCGCCTCGACATCAGCCAGCGGCAACCCACGAATCTGCTCGGTGTGCGCGGCGGGGATTGCGCCACTGAATCGCCGCCGCAACAGCCGGATCGCCAGTTCCGCAATGCCTTCCTGGCGACCTTCCTGACGGCCTTCCTGTTGGCCCTCGGCAAAGACCTCCTGATAAAACCGGGTTTGCTTCAATTCCACATCCACCAGGTTCAACATGTTGCGAATCTCCTCCCGGCTCAGCGCCGGCAACCGATACACCAATAAAGTTTCGATCAAATCTACAAGGTCTGGCCACGCCGCCGATAGCGGCTGTTCCAGCGGCGGTTGCAGCAAATCCTGCGCCCGACTCACGGCTTGGGCCGGATCGCCCACCAGCAGTTGCAGCAAGCGTAGCCCGAAAGTGGGCGCGACCAAAGTCTGGAAATCCTCCAGATAAACCCGCTGCACCAGCGGACTGGCCAGCAACGCCGCGCAATGCGGCTCCGCGTCCCGCTCTATGCTCCGTTCAGGATAGATCACCACCGCCCGCCACGGTTGCACTTGGGGTTGCCGGTACAGATATAGAAAAATTTCCGCGAAAAAGCGGGCATAAAACCGGGCATCGGGCTGATATTGCACTTCGACAAACACCAGGGGCCGATCCAGCGCCTCAGTCGGCGGCGTTAGTACGCCATCCAGCCGAAATGCGGTCTGCTTGATTTCTTCCGAGCGGAATTGATAGCCGCTCAAATCCGGGGTCGGCCAGCCCGCCAGTTCAAACACCAGTCCGGGCAGCCGCTGAAACAGCCGGTAAAACACGCTGTCGGTTTTCAAAGCGTCATTTCTCCACGACACCCGTCATGAGTTTTCAGACTCACTCAGGATTTTCGCTCCATCCGTTCGCCCTGACGCTTCGACACGCTCAGCGGTCGAAGGGCATTCATCAGTAAAATATGGGGTTCGACCGGCTCACCCCGAACGGTTTTTGAACCTGAAGCGAAAGTCCTGTCATTTCAATCCCGCCGCAAGCGGTCGGAAATGGCGACCGGCGTTGGATAGGTCAGCACCAGATAGTAAGTCGAAGCGATAAAGGTCAGCAAAGTCGTAGCCTGCACCAGATAGGACGCTTCCCGGCTTATCAGATCATTCTGCTGCGCCAGCACTGCAATGAGCAGGGAAAACTCGCTGACCTGTCCCAGCCGCACGCCGACTTCCATAGCAATGGGCGGACGCTCGCCGGCCCATTGCAAAAAGCCGCGAAACACCCACGGCTTGACCACCATCAGCAATCCACCTAAAACCAGCGTTGGCGCAAACACCGAACCCAGCATTCCCAAATCAAAGCTGGCGCCCAGCGAGAAGAAAAACAGCACCAGAAAAAAATCGCGCAACGGCTTGAGGCTGTCAGCGATGTACAGTGAAATGGGACTGGTGGCCAGCGCCACCCCGCCAATAAAAGCGCCAATGGCGTAGGACAAACCGAGTAGCGCCGCCACTTGGGAAATGCATAAACACCAGCCGATGGCGATGAGAAATATGTATTCGCGGATTTTGTCGAACTTGCGGATCAGCGGAATCAGCGCATAGCGCGAACTGAGATAGGCAAAGCCCATCAGCATCGGCAGCGTTACAATGAGCAGGCCCAAGCCCTGCACTGAGGAACCCCGTCCACCTAATCCATCCAGCAGCAACAGCACCGCAATCGCCAGCATGTCCTGCAACAGCAGGATGCTGATGATGATTTCGCCGGTGTGCTGATGGTGCAAAGTTCGGGTCGGCAGCAGCTTCAACCCAATAATCGTGCTGGAAAAGGTCATTGCCGCGCCCACCAGCAGACATTCGCCGAGGGCGTAGCCAAACAGCCCGGCAATCGCGCCGCCCAGTCCGGCAAACACCAGCGAAGTGCCGAGCGTGATCAGGGTCGCCTTGCGCAGCATCTGCAACAAGCGCTGTGGCGACAAATCCAGCCCCAATAGAAACAGCAGAAACATGATCCCAATCTGCGCCATCTGATCAATGGCCGAAGCGTTATCAATCAGTTTCAAGCCATAAGGGCCGATGAAGATGCCCAGCACGATATAGGCAATCGGCAAAGCCTGACGAGCGTATAGAGCCAGCGTGGCGAATGCGGCCGCGCCGCTAAAGATCAGGAACAGGGAAAAAACCAGGGTGTTTTGCGCATCGTGCATAGCAGTTCCATTTCAGGCCAGGCGAGGTTGAGCGGCGTCTTTAAGCCCGCTCAATAATGTCAATTTGTCAGCCTTAGATGTTACCACTGGCGGGCCGGGCGCGGATGACGCCGACGCCATTCACTCGCCAGTCGGCAACCGTGCCATAATTACCCACTTATTCAAACCGCCCATCGCGCAGAAATCATTACCTTGCCCACCCATCCTTTCGCACCCGGCAACGCGGGGCCAGTCTGGACTCATTGCCCGCGATTGTTGCGGAGCAGGCTGTCTCCACCAGGTCTGGCGGACTGGCTACTGAACAGTGGATCGCTCACCCGGCGGCTGCGCCTGCATTGTCAAAGCCGCTTTCAGGTGCGCGTCCTGGGGCAGGGCTGGGGTCGCCCGATGGCCGACGAAGCCCGCGCTTTAGGACTGCGGCTGGGGGCCTGGGCCTGGATTCGCGAGGTGCAATTGCTGGGCGATGGCCAGCCCTGGGTTTTTGCCCGGACGCTCATCCCCGCCGATACCCTGCGCGGGCGCGGGCGGCGGCTGACCCGGCTGGGAACCCGGCCATTGGGTGAAGTGTTGATTCCACCTGAGTCCCGGCTGTGGCCGCCGTGGCCCGG
>JAAUTD010000030.1 GCA_012031845.1 Synechococcaceae cyanobacterium SM1_2_3 | reverse complement strand
TGTGATGGCTGGAAAAGGCGGCGGCGCGACCAAGCCACGCGGTTCTTGATCAGCGTCATCGAAAAAAACAAGCTGGCACCGGTCAAATTTGAAGTTGTCAACATGCCCGCCGACAGCGGCGCGGAAGCGTTGGCCACATTGAAGAAGCGTGCGGGTGATCCCCACGTGCTCCTGTTCACGCTCAACAGTTTTTACACGACGCCCCTCGAGCGGCCACAGATCGCCGTCGATATCGCGACGTTCTCTCCGGTCGCGCGAATGGCGGAGGACGTCTTTGCGCTCTGGGTCCATTCCGACCGCAACGACATCACGACCATCGAAGACTTTGTCAAAGCGGCCAAAGCCAAGGGCAAAGCATGGATTATGGCGGGCACCGGCAAAGGTGCCGAGGACAACTTGCTGACCGATTTCCTCAACGCCCAGTACGGCCTGGAGATGACCTACCAGTCCTTCGGTGGCGGCGGCGAGGTGGCCAAACTCCTGGCGGAAAAAAGGCGGACTCGACCGTCAACAATCCCTCCGAGCAAAAGGAATTCTTCCCCAAGGGTGTTACAAAGCCAATCCTGACCTTCACAGCCAGCCCGTCTTTCACTATATCCAGCCCAGCCGACGCTTCGCGAGACCGGCATGGACTTCACCTACAAAATGCAGCGCTCGGTCGTCGCCCCCCCAGGGCTAAAGCCTGAGCATCTGGCCTACTGGCAAAATCTTTTCCGTGCGCTCCACGCCAGCCCTGAGTGGAAGAGATACGCCGCCGACAACAGCTTGGCCGGCGACTTTTTGTCTGGTCCACAGCTCACGGCCTATTGGGTCGCAGAGCGCGAAAAACACCTCCGCTGGAAAACGGCGCTCGAGCTGATGCGACCATAACCTTGGCTGCTGACGCCTCTTGGTTGGTCCACATGCGGCTTGACCTTAGAATTTGACGCACCGTTCCAACTGCGCTAGCGGCCCGGCTAGCTTAGCTGCATCACGCCGGCGCTCGGAACAAACACCGCATGACCGTCACAAAACAAGCGCAGGGGCTCATCCTCTCCGCTATCGACGCTTTGAAATCCGAAGGCGCATTCCCCGCCGACCTTTCGACCGACGGCGTCGACGTGGATGCCCCGCGCGATCCGAGCCACGGCGACCTCGCGACCAACGCCGCCATGGTGCTGACCAAACGCGCCGGCAAGAAACCGCGCGAAATTGCCGAGCTTCTCAAAGCGAAGCTCGATGGACACCCCGCACTGGCACGTGTCGAAATCGCCGGCCCGGGGTTCCTCAACCTGACGTTCAAGCCCGGTTTCTGGCAGGCGGTGCGCGACGCCTGCCACGATCACGGAACCCTGCTAATTTTCGACGAGATTCCCACCGGCCTGGGCAAAACCGGGCGGCTGTTCGCCTGCGAACACGACGAGGTGATCCCGGACATTCTGGTGCTGGGCAAGGCATTGGGCGGCGGCATTCTGCCCATCGCCGCGACGCTGTGCCGCGCTGAACTGGACGTGGCGGCGGCCTATGCTCTGGGGCATTACACCCATGAGAAGAACCCGGTCACGTGCCGCGCCGCTTTGACCACGCTGGACATCATCGCCGACGAAGGCTTGGTCGAAAATGCGCGGCGACAGGGTGAATCCGCCATGCAACGCTTGCAGGAGATGAAAGCGCGGCATCCCTTAATCGGTGATGTGCGCGGACGCGGCTTGCTGATCGGCGTGGAACTGGTCAGCGACCGCGAGGCGAAAACTCCGGCCAATGACGCGGCTGAAGCCGTGCTGTATCGGGCATTGGCGCGAGGCTTGAGCTTCAAGATCAGCCTGGGCAATGTGCTAACGCTGTCGCCGCCGCTGATCATCAGTGAAGCCGAGCTCAACACGGCGCTGGATATTCTGGAAATCTGCATCGCTGAAACTGAACGGGAGAGCATCAAGATTTGAATACGCCTTCTTCATCCGTCGCGCAGGCTGATTTGATCATCGTCGGCGGCGGCATTCTGGGCCTGAGCATCGCCTGGCACTACGCCCGGCTCGGTCAAGGCAAGGTGGTGGTGCTGGAACGCAATCTGTTCGCCAGCGCCGCCACCAGTCGCGCCGCTGCGTTGCTGACTCAGGCTCGCAGCAAACCGGCGTTGATTCCGCTGGTGCGGCAAACCTACGCCGACATCGCCAGTCTGGAACAAGCCTTGGGCGAATCGCTGGATTTGCGCCGGGTCGGCAGTCTGCATCTGGCGGCGTCGGCGCACTGGGAGCAGGAATTGCACGAACTCGCAGATTTGAATGCGCTGCATGGGGTCGCGCTGCAATGGCTGACGCCCGGCGAATTGCCCGCGCTGGTGCCCTGGCTGCATCCTGATCCGGTGCGGGTCGCGCTGTTCACCCCGGATGACGGCTACATTGATCCGTATCGGCTGGCCCAGGCTTATGCCCATGCCGCCCGCCAGCAGGGCGCGACCCTGTTGCAAAACATGGCGGTGCAGGAACTGTTGCTCAATCAGGAGCGGGTGATAGGGGTGCGCACTGCTGAGGGTGATTATCACGCTCCGAAAATAGTGCTGGCGGCGGGCGCCTGGTCGGCGCTGCTGGCCCATGCCACCGGCTTCGGCATTCCGTCCGCGCCAGTGCGTAGCCAGTATTGGATCGCTGCGCCGCATCCGCTGATTCCGCGCCAGCATCCGTTCACCATCATCCCCGAAGCCCGCGCCTATACCCGGCCTGAAGTCGGCGGGCTGCTGTTCGGGCTGCGCGAGGCGCAATCGGTCAGCGTAGACCCCCGGACGCTGCCCGATGATTTGGCGAATCTGAGCTTTGGCGACGATCAGGGCTGGGAGACGTTGAGCGAAGGCGCGGCGTTGCTGGAACGCTTTCTGCCGGCGCTGCCGGAACTGGCGATTCAGAGCTACATCACCGGCCCATCCACCTACACTCCGGATGGTCTGTTTGTGCTGGGCGCGGCGCCGGATGTAGACGGTTTGCTGTTGGCGACGGGCTGTTGCGGCGCGGGGATTGCGGCCAGTGGCGGAATTGGCCGAGCGTTGGCGGCGCTGGCGGCGGATCTGACGCCGCCGTTTGATTTAGCGCCGTTTCGTCCGGATCGGTTCGGCCCGGTTGATCCTTTTGATTCGGCGTTTCGCCGCCGTTGTGAACAGGCGCGGTCGGGGAAGGTGTCGGGTTAAGGTTTGGTCTGTTTTATCGAGTTTGATTGCTGTCTGGTGCAGGGAGTGTGGGCTGTTCAGACTGTCCGCCTGCGCCCGCCAGTTGGTTTGAGCGGTCGGTTTTCACTTGATTGTCAATCTGTTGGAGTACGTCGGTAAATTCAGCCGCCCACGCCCTGGTTTCGTCATTGACTATGCCGAGCGCCTTCTCATGGAATTGCCGAATCTGTTCCAGCAGCGTCGCTGCTTGTTCTGGATTGGGTTCAAGGCCGCCCCAATTCAGTTTTTGTCGTTCCACCTCGAAATGAAATGCTTCCAGCGCATCAATAAGCTGTCGAGCCGTCAGCAGAAAGCGAATCCACCCGCTGGTAAAGCCGTAGAACCGATCCAGCAGAAGCAGGGTGGCGGCTATTCCTAAAGCGACGGCGGCCCAGAGCGAATGCAGCGCATGTTCTTTACCGAGAATTTCATTGATGGCCGACAATAAACCAGCGAAGGCCGTAAGCAGAATGACGCTCAGCCGGAAAAAGCGGCAGCAATAACGCCGGAATTGCCTTTTGCGGAAATACCAGTCTATGGATTGCTGCGCTTGGCCTTTGGCATAGGCACAGAGCTTGTCGAGCGGTTCCGCCAGTTTTCCGGCTTCCCATTGCAAAGTGGGGAAGTCGGTTGATTTCAAGTCATTGACCTTCATGGTTTTACCCCGGTTTGTTCACCAAGCCGATAAATTTGTCAATCGGCTGACCCACCTGCTTCATAACGTCTGCGCTATGTGCGCCTTCAGCCCAATAGACGACGCCGGACTCTATATCCCATAAAGCGGACAAGCCGCAGGCATTCCAGTCCGTGTCTGTCCAGTCGTCGAAAGGTTTCAGCCAAAGTTCTGGCTTGGGGATGAGGGCGTGGATTTGTGGGACTTTGAACAGAGCAAGGAATTTTTGGCCTTGTTCCTTAAACCATTCTTCTGAACTCAGCAGAAAATACACCAAGACGCCTATTGCGCGAAAGCTACGGTCAGATCGCCATTCCGGGCAGTCGCGGCGAAGTCGGCCCAGGGGGATATTCGTCAGCGGGAAAACCAGATCGTAGTTTTGCTCGATGAGGCGCTTGGCCCACTGTTCTTTGGGGCTATCGCTCTGTACTTCAGCAGTCGCCGGGTTTACATCCCATTCGATCCAGCCCGGCGCGACTAGCCAGCCGTCTCCCGCCCGGCCTTTCAATCCGCAAACACCCAAAGCGGGAAAACTGCTGCTCAGGTCATCGGCGAAAGCTTCGGGGAGAAGGTGAAGCGCCAGCAATAATTCCCAGCAAATCCAAACATCCGCTCTTGAAGATTGAAATGCACGGTCAAGGTCGAGGGCGCGGGCGAATTCAACGGCGGTGTTGGCGCGGACGAAGGCGCGGGAAATGGCGTGGTTGAGGGCGAGGTCGAGGGCGTAGTCAAGGGCGAGGTCGAGGGCGAAGGCCGCGGTCGAGGGCGCGGCCGAGGACGAGGTCAAGGTGGTGGCCGAAGCCGATGCCGCCGCCGCTGTCGCTGTCGAGGGTACTTTCTTGGATCAATAAAGCGGTGATCCATCGTCCATCCCACTCTGCCGAATGATCACTGTCTATAAGTTGCCATCTGGACAACTGCGGTGTGGGGGGTGCTTTCGGACGCGATTTGGATTGAACGGAAAAAGCTGAAAGTAACCCCGGAGCAAGTTGCGATGGATACCGATCAAGCAGTCCTTGCAACCAGCCACACCAGCGTTGGAACACGCCTTTAAACACGCTGGGCCAATCCTTAATGTCCTCTCGCGCCAGGGCTGTTTTCCGGTCAGCGGTCAGCCGTGGGGCGGCAGCGCCACGCAGGTCTACCCACAGCCACGCGCCGACGCCAGCCGCTGCTGGCAGCATCTCGGTACATACTTCCAGATTGTCTACAGCGATACCCTTGACGGCGAGACGTGTTCTTGTCTTGTCGGTATCCAGAGTGGTCTCAACCAGCGCAGCCAACTCATGCGCCCGCATCAGCGGACTACCCGGTAGTGGATCGAGCGGTAACGACAAGTCGCCGGTGATTGGCTGATGATAGGGAAACATAAGCCGGATGCGCGTACCAGTGGCTTGATCGTCCTTGTTATCTTCCCAATCAAGATACTCCCAACGCGGTTGCCCCAAGGCCGAAGCCGGAAAATCCCATTCCACTGCTTTTTTTGTAACCGCTTCAACATCAATGGGCGCCAGATCATCCCAATGAAAATGATCATTTAATCGGATAAATGGGCTGGCGTGGCCTTCGGGATAGAGCAGGATAGGAAACAGCGGCCAAATTACTTTGCGAGCGATAATCCAGACTGGATCAATCCGCTTTTGTTTTTCAAGCGCCTCACATTCCTCTCGTGCTTTCTCGTCCTGTTCTGAGTCGTTGAACTCACATTCCTCTCGTCGTGCTTTCTTATGCTGTTCTGGGTCGTTGAAATAAGCTCTTAGCCCATTGATGGCTCGTTCTCGATCATGATCAAGTTTGAAGGGCTGCTTGAGAAAAAGAGTGATCTCCGTACCCTGCCGTTCGAGAGTGCCCGGCGATAGCCAGAACAAATTGCCCGGACCAGAGAGATGAACATCGTAAGCCGCCCGATCTCCACTGTTTGCTTGGCCCGGTCGAGTGCGGAGACTTACTTCATCGGCCAGCATGAAGCAGGACAGGAAGCCAATACCGAATTGGGAAATCGGCGAAACGATAAAGCCGTGTTCGCGCAGAATCTGCCGCTCGCGTTCGTATTCAGGGGAGCGGTAATAACTCTTGCCCAGCTTGGTGAAATAGCGTTCCAGCGCCTCGCGAGTCATCCCGCAACCGTTATCCCACACGCGGATATATTCGCGGTCAGTGGCGGAATCACGCCCCCACGTCACCTTGACCTGCAACTCTTCTGTTGGCCGTAGTAAATCGGTGGGTTCCACTCGCGCATCCGGGTCTTGATCCAACACCTTGAGCCGCAAGTCACGCATCTGGAGCGCGTCAAGGGCATTTTGAATTAACTCGCGCAGACACAAGGTCGGATCGGCGTACAGCGATTCACCCATCAGCAATTGCTGGATTTCGTGCTGATCCAGTTCAAATTGAAGATCGTGGAAAATGTAAACGGGCTGGCCTTGGTTATCGAGGGCGGCCTGTATCCGAGATTCGACGAATCGAGCAAGCGGAGTTGGTAGTTATTGCCCTTGTTACCCAGTAGCCTCTGCTGCCAGTTCAGTTCTTCACTAACGCCCTCGACTTCACGCTTGATGGCGTTGACGAAGCCGCGAATGGATTTTTCATAAACCGGATGCCCGCATCCATCGGCTTCATAGGTGAGCGTGTCGTCGTCGAAACCCCAGCCGGTCATCGCCATGTGCTTGTTCCATTCCAGGATGCTCACAGCGTTTTCGATGCCAAAATGTTTGTAGAGAATCCCCGGTGCTCGGCTGGCGTCGAAATCCATGATGTCCGCGAGGCGTACCAGCAAGCCGGGAAAAGCGAGATTCACCCGCTCGCCGTCCACAATTCGGCAAAAGCTGTCTTGTTTACCGCCTGCGGTGAGAATTTCCCGGAGCCAAGATACGCGCTGACCGTGGCTGACGCCGATTTGAGCGAGATAGCGTTTGAAATTGAAATTGCCGTAGCAGAACAACGCTTGGTTTTTTGCCTCATCTTCCAGCCGCGTAAGCCAATGCTGGATGGGATCGAGCCTGTCGGCGTGGCGCTTGCGGATGAATTCCGCCAGAAGATGGCCTTCGAGATAGCCGACGCGACGACCGGCTTCAACCTTGCGGGTTGGCTCGCTATCACGGATGTTTTGCCAGCGTTTAATCTGGCGCTGTTCCTCTGGGTAAGCATCGCAATGCCGTAGCCATTCCTGATTTTCGGGCGTACCCGTGGTTTCCTGATACTTCCGCACTTCATCATCGAGCATCACCATGCCGAGATCGTGGGTGAACGCGGCCAGGATGCACAGCGCACACTCCAGCGGCGTCAGTTGCCGCAATGTCTCGTCAGGCAACAACTCCTCCATGATCGAGAGGACGTTGAATAAGTGAGTGCCATTGTGAAGGGTGTATTGCGGCAGTCGGCGGACAATCTGATCGCTGATGTACTTTGCGTTGTCGACCACCCAGCGAACATGACCGACCAGTTGATCACGGGCGGTGGCATTGTCCGTCTGAGCCTGTTTGAGTTGGATGAAGAGCTTCGATTCGTCGAGTCTCGATAGTCTTTTCATGACTTTCCATCGTCCCTGCATGGTGTGGTTAAATCATTGTCAGGACTTTCGCTTCAGGTTCAAAAACCGTTCAGGGTGAGCCTGTCAAACCCCGTTTTTACTGATGAATGCCCTTCGACCGCTGAGCTTGCCGAAGCGTCAGGGCGAACGGATGGAGCGAAAGTCCTGATTGTAACTGACCAAATCACCTCTGAAACCCGCTTAACTTTTCAAAGGCGCACAACCGCGCCGATATGCTCTGTCAATAGGCCCTTCACCCGCTGGAAGTGTCCCCTGTCACCAAACAGCAATAAGCCCTCGTTAGATTGCTTGGAATTTATGCGCTTTATTTGCGTATTCCCATTTCCAGGCTCTCAAATTCCACCGAGGCGCTTCCTTATGAAAATCTCCAAACTCGCCCAAGCCGTACTTTGCGCAGTAGCCGTAGCCAGTCTGACCGGCGTTGCCCAAGCCAAAACCGAACTGCTGGTTTATACCGCTGTTGAAGCGGACGAACTCGCCAAGTTCAAGCAGGCGATTGAAACGGATTATCCTGACCTTGACATTAAATGGGTGCGCGATTCCACCGGCATCATCACCGCCAAACTGCTGGCCGAGAAAGCCAATCCTCAAGCGGATGTGGTGTGGGGCCTGGCGGCGACCAGTCTGAAGCTGCTGGCGGATCAGGGCTATTTTCAGGCTTACGCGCCCAAGGGTGTTGATGCGCTCGACCCGCAATATGTGGACAAAGCCAAGCCGCCCAAGTGGATCGGACAACGCGCCTGGGTCGCGGCGCTCTGTTTCAACACCGTCGAAGCCGCCAAAGCCAATCTGCCTGTACCGACCTCCTGGCAGGACCTGACCAAGCCGGAATTCAAGGGCAAGGTTGTGATGCCCAATCCCAATTCTTCCGGCACCGGCTTCCTCGACGTGTCAGCCTGGATGCAGATGTGGGGCAAGGATAAGGCGTGGAAATATATGGATGGCCTGCATGAAAACATCGCCCAATACACCCATTCCGGCTCCAAGCCCTGCAAAATGGCCGCTGCGGGCGAAGTTCCAGTCGGCATTTCCTTCGCCTATCGCGGCGCCCAGGAAAAAACCAAGGGCGCTCCCATTGACGTGATCGCGCCGAGCGAAGGGGTGGGCTGGGATCTGGAAGCTTTCGCCATTGTGAAAGGCACCAAGAAGCTGGCTGCCGCCAAGCAACTGGCCGACTGGTCGGTGACGCGCAAAGCCAACGAAATCTACAATGAAGGTTATGCCGTAGTCGCCATGCCCGGCGTCGCCAAACCGGTCGAACATTACCCGGCGGACATTGCGGCGAAAATGATCAAGAATGATTTCGAGTGGGCCGCCAAGAACCGTGAGACGATTCTGGCCGAGTGGGCCAAGCGTTACGACAGCAAGTCGGAACCAAAGAAATAAGCCCGCTCCCTCACCCCTAGCCCCTCTCTCATCGGGAGAGGGGGAAACATCCGCCAGGTTGACCCGCCCATGACCGCGCCTTATCTCCGCATTCGCAATCTCACCAAACGCTTCGGCGACTTTACCGCTCTCGATAACGTCAGCATTGACATTCACCGGGGCGAATTCGTCTGTTTCCTTGGCCCCTCCGGCTGTGGCAAAACCACCCTGCTGCGGGCGATTTCCGGGCTGGACATTCAGTCGCACGGCACAGTGGAACAGGATGGCCGCGATATTTCCGCCCTGCCGCCCGCGCAACGCGATTTTGGCATCGTGTTCCAGTCCTACGCGCTGTTTCAGAATCTTTCGGTCGCCCGCAACATTGCGTATGGTCTGGAAAATCGCCGCCAGCCCAAGGCCGCAATTCAACAGCGGGTCAAGGAATTATTGGAACTGATCGGTTTGCCCGACAGCGGCCACAAGTACCCCTCGCAACTGTCTGGCGGCCAGCAACAGCGGGTTGCGCTGGCGCGGGCGCTGGCGATTTCGCCGGGACTGCTGCTGCTGGACGAACCGCTTTCGGCGCTGGATGCCAAGGTTCGGGTCTATCTGCGCGACGAGATCAAGGCGCTGCAACGGCGGCTGGGCATCACCACCATCATGATCACCCATGATCAGGAGGAGGCGATCAGCATGGCGGATCGGATTGTGGTGATGAGCAATGGCCGAATTGAGCAGATTGGCACCCCATTGGAAATCTATCACCAGCCCGCCACCTTGTTCGTCGCCGAATTCATCGGTGCGATGAACCTGCTGCCCGCGACTCTGGTACAGCACGGTGAGATTGAGATGGGCAAGGTGCGGCTCGCCTGCAAGGTCAACGGCTATGCGCCGGGGACTTCAGTGCGGGCGGCGGTGCGCCCGGAAAATATCGTTTGCACCGGCCAGACCAACGGCCACGCCAACAGCTTTCAAGCTGAGGTGCATGATCTGGAATTCATGGGGCCGTTTTTCTGGCTGAACCTGGGCGGCGGCGAACTGGGCGAACACCGGTTACGGGCGCAACTGCCCAGCCAGCGGGCGCATGAGCTGAATCTGCGCCAGCGCGACGCGCTGCACCTGCATATTCCCGCTGAACATATCCGCCTGTTCCCATCATGACGACTCCAATGGCTGAAGCGGTGGAGGGCCTGCGGATTCGTCCGCGCATGGGCCGCGACGAGCGGCTGATGGGTGGCGGGTTGCTGGTGCTGGCGCTGTATCTGGCGATTACCTTGCTGTTGCCGCTGGCGCTCATGCTGGCGAAAAGCATGGAGAATCGCGACGGCGAATTTATCGGTTTCGCCAACTTCGCCCACTATTTCAGCAATCCCGCCCTGTCCGGCGCGGTCGGCAACAGTCTGTGGGTGTCGGCGCTGGCGACGTTGATCGTGGTGGCGCTGGCCTTTGGTTACGCCTATGCCCTGACCCGTACCTGTATGCCGTTCAAGGGCTTTTTCCGGCTGGCGGCGATGGCCCCGTTGCTGGCGCCGTCCCTGCTGTCAGCCATTGCCTTGATCTACCTGTTCGGCAATCAGGGCGCTCTGAAAGGCTGGCTGTTCGGCCATAGCATTTACGGCCCGATTGGCATCGTCATCGGCTCGGTGTTCTGGACCTTTCCGCACGCGCTGATCATTCTGATCACGGCACTGTCCACCGCCGACGCCCGCCTGTACGAAGCCGCCGAATCGCTGGGCGCGAGCCGCTGGCGGACCTTCACCACGGTCACGCTGCCGGGCGCGCGCTATGGCCTGATCAGCGCGGTGTTTGTGGTATTCACTCTGATCATTACTGACTTCGGCGTGCCCAAGGTTATCGGCGGCCAGTTCAACATGCTGGCGACTGATATTTATAAACAGGTGGTGGGACAGCAGAATTTCCAGATGGGCGCAGTGGTGTCGCTGCTGTTGCTGTTGCCGGCCGTGGCCGCATTCTTTGTCGAGCGCTGGGCGCAACAGCAGCAGGGCGCGGCGGTTTCCAGCAAGGCCGTTCTCTACCAGCCCAAGCCGCAGCCGTTGCGCGACTGGCCGCTGTTCGGATTGGTCAGCCTGATTGCGCTGCTGATTCTGGGCATTCTGGGGATGGCGGCGTTTGCTTCACTGGCCAAACTCTGGCCCTATGATCTCAGCCTGACCTTGCGCCATTACGATTTTAGTCAGGCGGATGGCGGCAGTTGGGCGGCCTATGGCAACTCGATCCGCATGGCGTTTTACACTGCGGTGTTCGGCAGCATCATTGTGTTCCTCGGCGCTTATCTGATGGAGAAGACGCGGGGCTTCAAACCCTTGCGCACCGCCACTCATTTGCTGGCGCTGATTCCGATGGCGGTGCCGGGGATGGTGCTGGGGCTGGCCTACATCTTTTTTTTCAACGCGCCGGGCAATCCGCTGAATTTTCTCTACGGCAGCATGGCGATCCTGGTGCTGTCCACGATTGCCCACTTCTACACCGTCAGTCATCTCACCGCTCTGACCGCGCTCAAGCAGCTTGATCCAGAATTTGAATCGGTGTCGGCTTCGCTGAAGACCCCGATCTACCGCACCTTCTGGCGGGTGACGACGCCGATGTGCCTGCCGACCATTCTGGATATTTCAATCTATTTCTTCATCAACGCGATGACCACGGTGTCCGCCGTGGTTTTCCTGTATTCGCCCAACACCACGCTGGCCTCGGTGGCGGTGCTGAATATGGATGATGCAGGCGACACCGCGCCGGCGGCGGCGATGGCGATGCTGATCGTGCTGACCGCAGGAGTCGTGCGGTTGCTGCACGCGGCGTTGAGCCGCTGGCTGCATTTGCGGACCCAAGCTTGGCGCAAGCGATGATGGATTGCGCTCGGCGCAAAAATTAAGCGTTATCCCTCTTGCCAATTGGCTGGCCTTTGATTAACCTTTCGTGCTTATCGCTTAGGCGCGTAGCTCAGTTGGTTAGAGCACCACCTTGACATGGTGGGGGTCGTTGGTTCGAGTCCAATCGCGCCTACCAAACTTTTGTGAGTTGCAAAGCCAGTTCAGTTTGTACAAAGGGCGCGCCTTCCTTCCAAAAGAAGGGTTTTATGGTGTGCCCTTTATTATTTCACTTGATGAAACAGTCCGCGGATTAAGAGACGCAGCAATGCCGGTAATTACGCTTCCCGATGGCAACCAGCGGGTTTTTGATGAGCCGATCAGCGTTCATGCGGTCGCCGCCGCCATTGGCGCAGGTTTAGCCAAAGCCGCCTTGGCTGGCAAGGTAGACGGGCGACTGGTGGATGCCTCGCACCTCATTGCGCAGGACGCTCAACTGGCGATCATCACCGAGCGCGATCCGGAAGCCCTGGAGATCATCCGTCATTCCACCGCTCATTTGCTGGCGCATGCGGTCAAGCAACTCTATCCCAGTGCGCAAGTCACCATCGGCCCGGTGATTGACAACGGGTTTTATTACGACTTCGCTTTTGAACGGGCTTTTACTCCCGACGATCTGGAACGGATTCAGGCGCGGATGGAAGAACTGGCGGCGCAGGATATTCCGGTAGCCCGCTCAGTCATGCCCCGCGATGAAGCGGTCACTTTCTTCCGCGAGATGGGCGAAGAGTACAAGGCGCAGATCATCGCCGACATTCCGCCGGATCAGGTTATTTCGCTGTACCGGCAGGGCGATTTCATCGATCTCTGTCGCGGCCCGCATGTGCCTTCGACCGGCAGGCTCAAAGCCTTCAAGCTGATGAAAGTGGCCGGCGCGTACTGGCGCGGCGATTCCCGCAACGCCATGCTGCAACGCATTTATGGCACCGCCTGGCTGGATCAGAAGGCGCTGAAAGCCTATCTGCACCGGCTGGAAGAAGCTGAGAAACGCGATCATCGCCGCATCGGCAAGGCGCTGGATTTATTCCATGTGCAGGAAGAAGCGCCGGGCATGGTGTTCTGGCATGACCGGGGCTGGCGGATTTATGTCGAAGTGCAGAATTACATCCGGCAACTGCTGCGCGAACACGGCTATCAGGAAATCCACACCCCGCAGATCGTGGATCGCAGTTTGTGGGAACGCTCCGGCCATTGGGAAAAATTCCGCGCCGACATGTTCACCACGGCCTCCGAGAACCGCGACTACGCGATCAAGCCGATGAACTGTCCCTGTCACATTCAAGTGTATAACCAAGGGCTGAAGAGCTACCGCGATCTGCCGCTGCGGCTGGCGGAATTTGGCTCCTGCCACCGCAATGAACCGTCCGGCACCCTGCACGGGCTGATGCGGGTGCGCAATTTTGTCCAGGACGATGCCCATATTTTCTGCACCGAGGATCAGATTCAGCCGGAAGTGTCGGCGTTCATGGATCTGCTGTTTCAGGTGTACGGCGATTTCGGCTTTACCGAGGTGCAACTGGCGCTGGCCACCGGCCGGAAAAGCGGGTCGGCAGCGACGATGTGTGGGATAAGGCCGAGCGGGCGCTGGAGCTGGCGTTAAATCACACCGGCCAGCCGTGGACGCTGAAACCCGGCGAAGGCGCGTTTTACGGGCCAAAAATTGAATATGTGTTGCGCGACTGTCTGGATCGGCTGTGGCAGTGCGGCACGATTCAAGTGGATTTTTCCATGCCCGGACGGCTGGACGCTCATTACATCGCCGAAGATGGCAGCAAGCAAACCCCGGTCATGTTGCACCGAGCCATTCTTGGCTCGCTGGAGCGGTTCATTGGCATTCTGATCGAGCAGTACGCCGGAGCGCTGCCAGTCTGGCTGGCGCCGGTGCAGGCTATTGTGCTGGACATCACCGATCATCAGTCCGCCTATGCCGCCCAGATTGAAAAAAGCCTTATGCAACAAGGTTTCCGGGTTGCGGCTGACTTGAGAAACGAAAAAATCGGCTTTAAAATCCGAGAACATACCCTACAGCGCATTCCCTACCTGCTGGTGGTGGGCGACCGGGAAATGGAAAATGAAACCATCGCGGTGCGCACCCGCACTGGCAAGGACCTGGGCAGCATGAGCCTGTCCGCTTTCGTGGAACTCCTGCAAGCCGACATCGCCCGGCGCGGACGAACCGAATCATGATTGGAGGATTGCAACATCGCCGCGAATAATGAACTCCGGCTCAATGACGAGATCACCGGGCGTGAAGTACGTTTAATCGATCAGGACGGTGAGCAGGCCGGGGTTGTGCCCCTGGTGCAAGCCCGACAGATGGCCGCAGATGCTGAACTGGATTTGGTGGAAATCTCTCCGAACGCCAAGCCGCCGGTTTGTCGCATCATGGACTATGGCAAGTTCCGCTTCGATCAGGCCAAAAAGCAGCAGGAAGCCCGCAAGAAGCAGAAACAGATTCAGGTTAAGGAAGTGAAATTCCGTCCAGGCACGGACGAGGGAGATTATCAGGTCAAACTACGCAACCTGATCCGTTTCCTGACCGAAGGCGACAAAGCCAAGGTGACGCTGCGGTTTCGGGGCCGCGAATGGCGCACCAAGATTTGGGCATGAACCTCCTCAAGCGCGTCGAAACTGATCTTGCGCCTCACGGCGCGGTGGAACAGCGGCCCAGAATGGAAGGGCGGCAGATGGTCATGACCATCGCGCCGATCAAGAAAAATTAGCTCCTTTCGGACAGTTGGCGGTTTCCATCTCGGCGCGCGGGGTTAACCCATCCATTTACCTTTTGCAATCGCGGAGTCATGCAATGCCCAAGATGAAAACCAATCGGGGCGCAGCCAAGCGCTTCAGCCCCACCGGGTCCGGCAAGTTCAAGACGGCCCACTCGCACCATCGGCACATCCTGACCAAGAAAACCACCAAGCGGAAGCGTCAGTTGCGTGGAACCATGACCGTAGCGGCAGTGGATACTCCGGCCGTGCGCCGGATGTTGCCCTACGCTTGATGCCGTTGGAGCCGAGGAAAAGCCATGCCCCGAGTTAAACGCGGCGTTACCGCCCACGCCCGCCACAAGAAAGTTCTGGATCAGGCCAAAGGCTATTACGGCGCCCGCAGCAAGGTGTTCCGGGTCGCCAAGCAGGCCGTCATCAAGGCCGGTCAATACGCCTATCGCGACCGCCGCGCCAAGAAGCGCGAGTTCCGGGCGCTATGGATCGCCCGCATCAAGCTGGCGCCCGCGAGAATGGCCTGTCCTACAGCCGCATGATCAATGGTTTGAGTTTGGCGACCATCGAGATTGATCGCAAAGTGCTGGCTGATCTGGCCGTATTCGACAAACCCGCATTCGCCGAACTGGCGAATCGCGCCAAGTCTGCGCTCGGCATCGCCTGAAACAGTAAAACGGGCTTCCAGCGCATCAGAGGGTAGAACCGGCTTCCAGTCGGTGTAACGGGCTGGAAGCCGGTTCTACTTATGGGGAAAGGCGCGATCCTTTCCCTTTTTCTTTTTCACCACAGAGATCAACTCGCGTGGACGCATTGCCCGAACTGATTCAAACCGCTCAAGCAACGATTGCTCAAGCTGGCGATCTGGCCGCGCTGGATCACTGGCGGGTCCATTATCTGGGTAAAAAAGGCGTGCTGACCGAGCGCCTCAAGGAACTGGGCCGGTTGCCGCCGGATCAACGGCGCGAAGCGGGCCAGGCCATTAACGACGCCAAGCAGACGCTGGAAACGGCGCTGACGGTGCGCAAGACTGCGCTGGAAGCGGCGGCGCTGGATGCCCGTTTGGCCTGCGAAGCCATAGATGTCACCCTGCCAGGGCGTGGTCAGCCTCCCGGCGGACGGCATCCGATCAGCCGGACCCTGGCGCGGATCGAGGCGTTCTTCACCGGCATTGGCTTTGCAGTCGCCGAAGGGCCGGAAGTCGAGGATGATTTTCACAATTTCGAGGCGCTCAACATTCCGCCGCATCATCCAGCGCGGGCGATGCACGACACCTTTTATTTCGACGCACATACCCTGTTGCGCACCCACACTTCGCCGGTGCAAATCCGGGTGCTGGAACAGCAATCGCCGCCGGTGCGAATCATCGCGCCGGGGCGAGTTTATCGCTGCGACTCCGATCTGACCCACTCGCCGATGTTTCATCAGGTCGAGGGCCTGCTGGTGGACGAGGCCGTGAGTTTCGCCGATTTGAAAGGGGTGCTGGATGATTTCCTGCGCCACTTTTTTGAGCGCGATCTGGCGGTGCGTTTCCGCCCCTCCTATTTCCCGTTTACCGAGCCGTCAGCGGAAGTGGACATTCAATGCGTCATCTGCGGCGGTAGCGGCTGCCGGGTGTGCAAACAGACCGGCTGGCTGGAAGTGCTGGGTTGCGGGATGGTGCATCCGGCGGTATTTGGCAAGGCCGGGATTGATGCCGAACGCTATACCGGCTACGCCTTTGGCATGGGCGTGGAGCGGCTGACCATGTTGCGTTATGGCGTGAATGATTTGCGGCTGTTTTTCGACAACGATCTGCGCTTTCTGCGGCAGTTCCAGTAACGCGGATTCAAGGATAAAGCGATGAAAGTCAGCGAACACTGGTTGCGGCAATGGGTAAATCCGGCGATTTCCACCACCGAACTGGCCGCGCAACTGACGATGGCCGGGCTGGAAGTGGACCGCGTTGAAGCCGCCGCGCCCCCATTTGCAAACATCGTAGTCGGGCGGGTAATCGGGCTGTTCCAGCATCCCGACGCTGACCGGTTGCGCGTGGCGACTGTGGACACTGGCGGCGCAGAACCGCTGCAAATCGTCTGCGGCGCGCCGAATGTAGCGGTCGGGATGTGTGCGCCCACGGCCATGATTGGCGCAGTGTTGCCCGGCGGCCTCACCATTAAAAAGTCCAAATTGCGCGGCGTTGAATCGCAAGGCATGTTGTGTTCGGCCAAGGAACTGGGGCTGGCGGAAACTTCAGAGGGCTTGTTGCCGCTGCCTGCCGACAGTCGCCCCGGTCAAAGTGTGCGCGAACTGCTGTATCTCGATGACGCGCTGATCGAGATTGAACTGACCCCGAATCGCGGCGATTGCCTGAGCATGGAAGGCATCGCCCGCGAAGTGGCGACGCTCAATCGCTGTGAGTTTAAGCCCGTTCCCGCCGATCCGGTCGCGCCAGCCCTGGAGGCGACTTTTGCAGTGACCTTGCTCGATCCGGCGGATTGCCCGCGTTATGTGGGCCGAGTGATTCGTGGCGTGAATCCGGCGGCGGAAACCCCGTTGTGGATGAAGGAACGCTTGCGCCGCGCCGGAGTGCGCAGTCTGGGGCCGCTGGTGGACGTGACCAACTATGTGATGCTGGAACTCGGCCAGCCGATGCACGCTTTCGATCTGAACCGGCTGACGGGCGGGATTGAAGTGCGCCGCGCCCAGCCCGGCGAGCGGTTGGAACTGCTAAATGGCGCAGTGGTGGAGCCGGATGCGGAGACGCTGCTGATCGCCGACGGCAACGGCCCGCTGGCTTTGGCCGGGATCATGGGCGGCGAAATCAGCTCGTGTACCGACGCTACCCGCGATGTGTTCCTGGAAAGCGCCTTTTTCACTCCCACCAGCGTTTCCGGACGCGCCCGCCGCTACGGGTTGCAAACCGATTCCTCCTACCGCTTCGAGCGCGGGGTGGATGCGCAATTGCAGCGCCGCGCCGCTGAACGCGCCACCCGGCTGCTGATAGAAATGGCCGGCGGTCAACCGGGGCCGATCATCGAGGCGGTTTCCCCACAACACTTACCCGCCGCACCCGCTATTCGGCTGCGCCCGGAGCGGATTCGCAAACTGCTGGGGCTGGAGATTCCAGCGACCGATGTTGAGGACATCCTGCGCCGTTTGGGAATGGCGGTAGCAGCCGAAGTCAATCATTGGCTGGTGGTTCCACCCAGCAGCCGCTTTGATCTCGCGCTGGAAGCGGATTTGATCGAGGAGATCATTCGCATTTACGGCTACCACCGGCTGCCGGGCCATCGCCCGTTGATTCACTTTACATTGCCGCCGCAGCCGGAAGGATGGATCGCGCCGACACGGTTCAAGGACACACTGATTCAGCGTGGTTTTCAGGAAGTCATCACCTACAGCTTCGTCGATCCGGCCTTCCAGCGGTTATTGGACCCGGATCGTCCGCCGCTGGCCTTGGCCAATCCGATTTCCGCCGATCTGGCGGTGATGCGCACCAGTCTGTGGCCGGGATTGCTCAAGGCGCTGATTCACAATCAGAAACGCCAACAGCCGCGCAGCCGCCTGTTTGAGCAGGGCTTGAACTTCATCCCGGCTGAGCAGGGCTTGCAGCAGGAGTCCTATCTTGCCGGAGTAGTTGTCGGCGCAGCCTGGCCGGAACAGTGGGGCGCATCGGCCCGGATGACCGACTTTTTTGATCTCAAGGCTGAAGTGGAGGCGCTGCTGGCGCTGACGGGCGAAGCGGAAGCGTTCACTTTTACCGCAGCGCCGCATCCGGCGCTGCATCCCGGCCAAAGCGCCCGCATCGAGCGCAACGGCGTAATGGTTGGCTGGCTGGGTGCGCTGCATCCGCGGGTAGCGGATACGCTGGATGTGGAAGGCGATGTGTTCGTTTTTGAACTGGCGTTGCGTGAACTCCAGACGGCGCGGGCGCCGATATTTCGAGAGATTTCCAAATTTCCAGCCAGCCGCCGCGACATCGCCATCGTGGTGGATGAAGCGATTTGTAGTCAGGCGATTCAGGACTGTATTCGGCAACACGGCGGCGAACGGCTGCGTGAAGTGCGGCTATTTGATGTCTATCGCGGCAAAGGAATCGCAGAAGGGCGGAAAAGTTTGGCTTTGGGATTGATTTTACAAGACTTCTCGCACAATCTTACTGACAGTGTGGTCGAGGAGACCGTATCCGGGATCATTGCTGGACTGTCAGCACAGTTTGGCGCAACGCTTAGGATTTAGGAGCATGGCACTGACAAAAGCCGATATGGCGGAACGGTTGTTCGAAGAACTGGGCATTAACAAGCGCGAGGCCAAGGAACTGGTCGAAATTTTCTTTGAAGAGATTCGTGGCGCTTTGGAACAGGGTCAGCAAGTCAAACTGTCCGGGTTTGGCAATTTTGATCTGCGCGACAAAAATCAGCGTCCGGGCCGCAATCCCAAGACGGGCGAGGAAATCCCGATTACCGCCCGCCGGGTCGTGACTTTCCGCCCCGGCCAGAAGCTCAAGGCGCGGGTGGACGACTTCGAGGGTGAAGCACAGTAGCGGTTGAGTCGAAATGCTTGGCAAGCCGAGCGGATTGAATTAGGATGTACTTCTTGCCGTGGCAGCCCGTCTGCCACATTTCGGGGCGTAGCGCAGCCTGGTAGCGCACCTGCATGGGGTGCAGGTGGTCGGAGGTTCAAATCCTCTCGCCCCGACCAAATTTCAAAAGTTACGACATTTCAGTTTTCCTCCGTGTCGTGTTTGTGTCCAAGTTTTTCAAACGGCGGGCATTTTCCGCGTAGGTCTGCAAGTACGCCCCGCTGAAATGCGCGTATTTTCTGACCATCGTTCCATCCGCCCATCCCCATCAGCGCATACTCCCTTAGCCTTGCCTTTGCTGCGGGCTTGATAAGCAGTCTGCGCGTGGTGTGTGGCGTCGTAAGCCAAAGGCAGCGCTGGCGTCAAGCGCGAAGGTTCTCCGGGGCGATACGGGCGATGGTCAGCACGATTTTTGTTTGCCTGCGATAGTCGCCATTGGCGATTCTGCATCCTTCGCAACAGAGGTGTTTCGCAGCGGCGAATCGGTGAAATCATCGCCGGGAAGCGGGCGACTACGGCGGATACCGACTTGCGGCAGCGCAAGTATTTTGGGCTGTCTGATGGTTGGTGGTTACGGTTACAAGTCCATTACGATCCAGAGCAAGCGCGGGATGCCATGACCGAAATCCTGTCCGGCATTCCGCGCTGTGATCGGTTGGCCGAGTAGTAATTATCTGTTCAGCGAATACACCCCGACGACAACGACACCTTGCTGGTGACGTTTCCTGATGTGCCGCAAGCCGTTGCACTATTTCCTTATCGATATTAAGCCAAGACTTTCGCTTCAGATTCAAAAACCGTCCGGGGTGAGCCTGTCGAACCCCGTTTTTACCAATGAATGCCCTTCGACAGAGCTTCAGGGCGAACGGATGGAGCGAAAGTCCTGTGAGCTTTTGGCAGGATGGGCAAAGCGAAGCGTACCCATCCTGCCGCCTACGGTCCATCCGCAATCAGATAGATGTCGGGTACCGGATGATTGTGTTGACAATCGGGAGTCGCCGTCTGCTGGAATCAAGGCAGTTCATGGA
>JAAUTD010000308.1 GCA_012031845.1 Synechococcaceae cyanobacterium SM1_2_3 | reverse complement strand
ACGGAATTCTGCTTCAGCGGCTTTGGACAGGCTGGCGATATGCCCGCCTCCGGCAACTGGGACGGCGGCAGCAAGAGCTACATCGGCGTGTTGCGCTCTAGCACGGGCGAATGGTTCATTGATCGCAACGGCAACCGGCAATGGGACGGCTGCACGACTGATGGTTGCTCTGTTGGCTTTGGCGCACCGGGCGATTGGCCGGTCGCGGGTGACTGGAATGGGACGGGATTTGCCAAAATCGGCGTGTTCCGTAACGGTCAGTGGTTCCTGGACAACGGCAACGGCAAATGGGACGGCTGCGGCACGGAACTGTGCCTGAGCTTCGGCCAGGCGCTCGATCTGCCGGTGGCGGGCCACTGGGATGGCGGGTTAAAAGCCGGGGTCGGCGTATTCCGGGCCGGGACGTGGTATCTCGACTACAACGGCAACGGCCAATGGGACGGCTGTCAGCAGGACGGCGGGCAGGATATCTGCCTCTACGGCAGTTTCGGCCAGGCGGGGGATTTACCTGCGGCGGGCGATTGGAACGGCGACGGCAAAGCCAAGGTCGGGGTGTTCCGGGCCGGAACGTGGTATCTCGACTACAACGGCAACGGCGCGTGGGATGGTTGCGGCGTCGATCGCTGCTATGAGGGCAGCTTCGGTCAGGCGGGCGATTGGCCGGTCGCCGGGAAGTGGTAAGTTCAGTCTCTGCGGATCAGCCCTGCTTCGGCAGGGCTTTTTTATTGGGGCTATAGTTTCTCGCCAAGATCGCTATCCGGCCGGAGTCCATCGCCATGAAAAAGAAATTGCCGATTGGTTTACAAAACCTGCGCGAGATGCGCACGCAGAATTATGTCTATGTGGACAAGACCGCGCATGTCGCCCGGCTGGCGGATCAAGGCAAATACTACTTTCTAGCCCGGCCCCGGCGGTTTGGGAAAAGCCTGCTGGTGGACACCTTGGCCGAAGCCTTCGCCGGGAGCCGGGAGTTGTTTGAGGGGCTGTATCTGGACGATCACTGGGACTGGAGCCGGAAATATCCCGTCCTGCGGTTTGATTTCAGCGCGGGCGTCTTGCGCGACCGGGAAGAACTGGACGCCACGCTGCTGGATCAATTACGACTCAATCACCAGCGGCATGACTTAATCTGGCAGGAAGCGCCAGTCCATATCGCGCTGTCGCAGTTGGTGCGCAACCTGAGCGCGGCGGGTGCGCCGGTCGTGCTGCTGATTGACGAATACGACAAGCCGATTCTGGACAATCTGACCGATCCGGACGTGGCGCGGGCCATGCGCGAAGGCTTGCGCAATTTCTATTCAGTGATCAAGGGTCTGGATGCGCATTTGCGCTTTGTATTGCTGACCGGGGTGAGCAAATTCACCAAAGTTTCGCTGTTTTCCGGGCTGAACAATCTGGAAGACATCACTCTTGATCCCGACGCCGCGACCGTGTGTGGCTACACCCATGCAGAATTGACGACCGCTTTTGCCGATGATCTGGCGGGAGTGAACATGGAAGAAGTGCGGCGCTGGTACAACGGCTATAACTTCCTGGGCGAGCCAGTCTACAACCCCTTTGACATCCTGCTGTATCTGCGCCATCGAGAATTCAAGCCCTACTGGTTCGAGACCGGAACGCCGACTTTTTTGATTGATTTGCTGCGCCAGCGGCAATTTGTCATCCCGGAAGCCGACGACTATTGGGCCAGTGAAGACCTGCTCGGCGCCTTTGATGTGGAAGCCATAGAACCGGAGGCGCTGTTGTTTCAGACCGGCTACGCCACGGTGCGCGAGCGGCAGGCGCGGCCCAATGGGTTTCGCTACCGGCTGGGCTTTCCCAACCACGAGGTGCGGGTCAGTTTGCCGCGAGCGATTCTGCATCGGTATGTCCCCAGTCGGCGTGAACAGCAACGGGCCGAGGATCGGGTTTTCGCGGCAGTGGAACGCGATGATCCCGAAGCTTTACGCCCTGCGCTTCACGCTTTCTTCGCCTCGATTCCGCATGACTGGTACCGCAAGAATAATCTGGCCGGGTATGAAGGCTACTGGGCCTCGCTGGTGTATTGCCTGTTTGCCGCATTGGGCGTGGAAACCCGCGCCGAAGAAGCCAGTAATCAGGGTCAGGTGGATTTGGTCATCGAATATCAAGGTCGCATCTGGCTACTGGAATTCAAGCTGGCGGAGACCGATGGCGGGCAGCGGGCGCTGGATCAGATTAAAACCAAGGGCTATCACTTGCGCTACACCGGGCGGCCTGTGATCTTGATCTGCATGGATTTCAGCCGCGAACAACGCAATCTGGTCGGGTTCGCCTGGGAGCGGGTATGAGCACAACCTGATTCATCAGCAATTCACAGAAAGCCGCCAGGGCGTCGGCTACTATTCCCTTGCGCATTCCCTCAGTGACGCAACATTCACGCCCTGACGGGCAGGAGGAATTTCCATGTTTTGTTGGCATTCGTCCCTATCTATTTCATTTATATTATTGATATTATTAACTATTTTTAGCCTTCCCATTCAGGCGGCGACTTACACCGTCACCAACCTGAATGATAGCGGCGCCGGTTCGTTGCGGCAGGCGGTACTCGACGCCAATGCGAACGCGGACGCCGATACGATAGTCTTCAGCCCTACCGTGACTGGGATCATCAAACTAACGAGCGGCGAATTACCGATCACCCATGCGGTAACCATTACCGGCCCTGGAGCCAGTGTGTTGAAGGTCAGCGGCAATAACGCCTCGCGGATTTTCAACATCGCCAGTGGCGCATCGGTGGACATAGAAGGGTTGACGCTTCAAGAGGGAAGCGCGGACAACGGCGGCGCTATTTATAACAACGGTTCCGTCACCCTGAATAACAGCCAATTGTTGGGCAATAAAGCTGCGAAAAGCGGCGGCGGCCTTTACAACAACGGCGGCACTGTCAAGGTCAACAGTACCACGGTGTCTGACAATGTGGCAGTTGGCGACTCTTCGTATTTTCCCGGCGGTGGCGGAATTTGCAGTAAATACGGCATAGTAACCGTCAGTAATAGCGCCTTGTTTGGGAATTCAACTGGCGCTCATGGTGGTGCTATTCAAATTCAAAGGACTACCGTAGACCCTCTTCTACAAAGCTCTTTGACGGTATTTAACAGTACCCTGTCCGGTAATTCAGCGGGCAACTCTGGTGGAGGCATTACCAATGTAGATAGCATCCTGACCATCACCAATAGCACGGTATCCGGTAATTTAGTGGGTAACGGTACGGTTGGCTATGGAGGTGGCATTGATAACACGGGTAACTTGCTTATCAGTGATGCGACTGTCCTCAGCAATACCGTGTCTGGCAATTCAGCCGGCACCGGCGGCGGCTTTTTCCTCCATAGCGGCTTCTTGAAATTAGGTAATAGCGTAGTCGCGGGTAATGCGGCAAAGGATGGCAAAGAGATCATGAAGTTCAACGGCACTGGTTTGATCTCCCAAGGCCATAATCTGTTTGGTGAGAACGGGAGTTCGGGGCTTGTGAACGCCAATCCCATCGCCAGCGACAAGATTCTATCCGGCGCGATTGCCACCGCGATTGTCCCGCTGGCCAACAACGGCGGCCCGACGCAAACACATTTGCCGGTCGCGGGCAGCGTGGTGATCAATGCGGGCGATAACAGCTTAATTCCGTGTTGCTTTACCCACGACCAGCGTGGTTTCCCGCGCATCGAGGGCGGCACGGTAGACATCGGCGCAGTCGAAGGGGGATCGCTGCTGCCCGATCAAACCTTGATTGAACGCTACTACCAAGCGATTCTAGGCCGCGCCTCCGATGCCAGCGGCTTAGCCTTCTGGATGAGTGAATCGAGCCGGGCGCGTAGCCTGGGTCTCGACACCAAAGATGTGTTTCGGGTGATGGCCAATGTCTTCTTCACCGGAGCGGAATATCTCAGCCGCAACCGGAGTGATGCCCAATACATCACTGACCTCTATCGCGCCTTCTTCAATCGCGATCCCGACAGCAGCGCCGTGGACTATTGGACTCAACCGCTGACTGCGGGTCTGCCGCGCAGCGTGGTGTTGTTCAGCTTCCTGTTCTCGGCCGAGTTTGAGGGCGCCATGCAAAGCCTGTTCGGCGACACCGCCACCCGCAGCGAGATCGCCACTGTGGGCGACTTCTACCGGGGCTTCTTGAACCGCCTACCCGATAATGACGGCTTCCTTTTCTGGCTGGGCCGCTTCCGCGTCGCCCAATGCACCAATGCCGCTGCGGTGCGAACCGAAGTCGAATCCATTTCCAGCCAGTTTCTCGCCAGCACGGAATATACGAATCGCCAGCGCAGTGACCACGATTTCGTGGCCGATCTGTACTATGTGTTCCTGCGGCGAGGGGGCGATGTGACCGGTTTCAACTATTGGGTTGATCTGCTCAACAAAGGCGTCCTCACTCGGGATCAATTGCGGCAGGAATTCGTCAAATCTGTCGAATTCGAGAGCCGCGTCACCCAGATCATCAATCAGGGCTGCGCTCCATAACCGATTGGCCGGTCGCCGGGAAGTGGTAGGTTAAGTTTCTTCGGATCAGCCCTGCTTCGGCAGGGCTTTTTATTTGAGCTATAGTTTCCCGCCCAGATCGCTACCCGGCCGGAGTCCATCGCCATGAAAAAGAAATTGCCTATCGGTCTGCAAAACCTGCGGGAGATGCGCACTCAGGG
>JAAUTD010000307.1 GCA_012031845.1 Synechococcaceae cyanobacterium SM1_2_3 | reverse complement strand
TTACCGAAGCGGCATTACAGGGAAGTCACAGCACTCATCCGCTGGGGAAAAGCGTGAAACCAACAGGACTTTCGCTCCATCCGTTCGCCCTGAGCTTGTCGAAGGGCATTCATCGGTAAAAACGGGGGTTCGACAGGCTCACCCCGAACGGTTTTTTAATCCGAAGCGAAAGTCCTGAAACCTTAACCCCCGAAGGAGAATGCTGCATGAGCGTTGAAACCGTCGCCACCCAACCGTTCCACGATCAAAAGCCCGGCACTTCCGGCTTGCGCAAGAAAGTTAAAGCCTTCCAGCAACCGAACTATCTGGAAAATTTCGTCCAGTGCATTTTCGATACTCAGCCGGATACTGATGAGGCTCCGCTGGTGGTTGGCGGCGATGGCCGTTACTACAACTGCACCGCCATTCAAATCATTCTGCGGATTGCCGCCGCCAATGGCTGTACCCGCGCGATAGTCGGCGCGGGCGGCATTCTGTCCACGCCCGCCGCGTCGCATCTGATTCGCAAACACAACGCCAGAGGTGGCATCATCCTGTCGGCCAGTCACAACCCTGGTGGGCCGGATGAAGATTTCGGCATCAAGTTCAACACCCCCAACGGCGGACCGGCGGCGGAAAAAGTGACTGAAGCCATTTACATGGCGACCCAGCACATTCAGCGTTATCGGATTCTGGATACGCCCGACATTGACCTTGATCATCCCGGTTCGGCGCTGGTCGGCGACATGCGGGTAGACATTGTTAATCCAGTGACGGATTACGCTGATCTGATGGAGCAGTTATTTGATTTCAGGCAGATTCGCCTGCTGTTCCAATCCGGGTTTCGGATGCGGTTCGACGCCATGCACGCGGTCACCGGGCCGTATGCCTGTGAGATTCTGGAAAACCGTTTGGGCGCTCCGGTCGGCACGGTAGTCAACGGAATTCCGCTGGAAGATTTCGGCCACGGTCATCCCGATCCCAATCTGGTCTACGCCAAGGAACTGGCCGATTACCTGTTTGGGCCGGATGCGCCCGATTTCGGCGCGGCCTCGGACGGCGACGGCGACCGCAATATGGTGTTGGGCCGTCATTTCTTCGTGACGCCCAGCGACAGTCTGGCGGTGATTCTTGCCAACAGCGCGCTGGCGCCCGGCTATACCACTCGCGTGACCGGCGTCGCTCGCTCGATGCCCACCAGTCAGGCCGCGGATCGGGTAGCGGCCAAGCTGGGAATAAAGTGCTACGAAACGCCGACCGGCTGGAAATTTTTTGGCAACCTGCTGGACGCCAGCAAGATCACGCTGTGCGGCGAGGAGAGTTTCGGCACCGGTTCCGATCATGTCCGTGAGAAAGACGGGCTGTGGGCGGTGCTGTTCTGGCTGAACATTCTGGCGGCCGGCGGCAGTCGGTGGCCGAGATTGTCCGCGAACACTGGGGTATTTACGGACGCAACTATTACACCCGCCATGATTACGAAGCGGTCAACAGCAGCGCCGCCAATGATCTGATGGACGCCTTGCGCGTCATGAGCGCGACGCTGCCCGGCCAGAGTTTTGGCGGTTACGTCGTGGATTACGCCGACGACTTCCGCTATCTCGATCCGATAGACGACAGTGTGAGCGACAAACAGGGCATCCGCATTGGCTTCAGGGATGGTTCGCGGATTGTCTACCGGCTGTCCGGCACCGGCACCGAGGGCGCGACCTTGCGGGTCTATATCGAGGCCTACGAACCCGATCCGGCCAAACATGATCTGGATACGCAACGGGCTCTGGCCGATCTGATAGAGATCGCCAACAGTCTGGCCGGTATTCAGGAACGCACTGGACGCGCCGCGCCTACCGTCATTACCTGATTGTTTCCCGCAAGCAGGTTGAATCCGCAGATTACGCAGAT
Source organism: Synechococcaceae cyanobacterium SM1_2_3 (assembly GCA_012031845.1). GTDB lineage: Bacteria > Pseudomonadota > Gammaproteobacteria > Competibacterales > Competibacteraceae > Contendibacter. Next base: position 2,805 of record JAAUTD010000307.1, on the reverse strand, counting down.
TCGCGCAGATTTTTCCAAGAGAATTAGGACTTTCGCTTTGGATTCAAAAACCGTTCGGGGTGAGCCTGTCGAACCCCATTTTACCGATGAATGCCCTTCGACAGAGTTTCAGGGCGAACGGATGGAGCGAAAGTCCTGAGAATTTTTTAATCTGCGTTCATCGGCGGAATCTGCGGATAAATAGCCTTGATGGCGTCAAATCCGGTTCTTCACCAACTTCAGGAAGGGTTATCCGCCGTCCTGAACGCCCATTCCCACATCCGGCATTTCATCGTTGGCTACAGCGGCGGGATGGATTCACACGTTCTGCTGCATCTGCTGGCTCTGCACCGTCATTTACGGCCGCAACGGACCTTGACGGCGATTTATGTCAATCACGGTCTGCAATCCACCGCCACCGCCTGGGGCGAGCATTGCGGGCGTATTTGCCAGCAGCTTGATGTTCCCTTCCGCATTCTGTTGGTGAAAGCTCAGGCTGCGCCCGGCGAAAGCCCCGAAGCCGCCGCCCGACAAGCGCGTTACGCCGCGCTCGCGGTTGAACTGCAATCCGATGCCGCGCTGCTCACCGCGCACCATCGCGACGATCAGGCCGAAACCCTGTTGCTGCAATTGTTGCGCGGCGCCGGGCCACATGGACTGGCGGCCATGCCCACGGTCGCGCCCCTCGGCCAAGGCTGGCTGTTGCGCCCGCTGCTGGACGCAGATCGGGCCGATCTGCGGGCTTACGCCCACGATCAGCAGCTTCACTGGATTGACGACGCCAGCAATGCTGACCCCGGCTTTGATCGCAACTATCTCCGCCATCAGATCATGCCGCTGCTGCGCGAACGCTGGCCCGCGACCAATCGGGTGCTGGCCCGTTCCGCTCACCATTGCGCCGAAGTTGCGAATTGGCTGGATGCCGAAGCCGATGCCGATCTCGCCCGCGTCGCCGCTCAACCGGACGGTTTGCACATTCCGGCCTTGCGCCTTTTGAGCGAGCCGCGCCAGCGCAATCTGCTACGGCGCTGGCTGCGAAACTCGGCTTGCCGGTTCCCGACGCCCGCCAGTTGCACCACATCCTTCACGATGCCTTGACCGCTGGCCGTGATCGGCAACCGTGGATTCGCTGGCCCGGCGGTGAAGCGCGACGCTATCGCGACACGCTGTACGCGCTGCCGCCGCTCGCGCCGCACGATGCCCGGCAAGTGTTTACCTGGCAGGCGGTTGGCTATGACTATCCGCCGCTGGAATTGCCGGGATTGGGAACCTTGCAGTTGCAGAACGTCATCGGCGCGGGATTGCGTTCCGAAACACTGGCCGGAGCGACGCTCACGGTCGGTTTTCGTCAGGGCGGCGAGCGGTTCCGGCCCGCCGGTCGGTCGCATAGTCAGGAATTGAAAAAGCTGTTGCAGGACGCGGGGATTCCGCCGTGGCAACGCGACCGCTTGCCGCTGCTGTTTCTGGGCAGCGAAGAAAAGCGGCAACTCTTGGCGGTGGTCGGTTTGGGCATCGCCGCTGACCATGCCGCCGCGCCGGATCAACCCGGCTGGCAGCCGGTTTTGCAGTCGCTATCAGTGGTGCGCTCTGGTATCGTGTAGCGTCTTTTTTAACCCACTCATTCCCGCGCATGACTCGATTCATTTTCATTACCGGCGGTGTCGTATCGTCCCTGGGCAAGGGCATTGCTGCGGCATCGCTGGCGGCGGTGCTGGAAGCCCGTGGCCTCAAGGTCACCCTATCAAGCTTGATCCCTATATCAACGTCGATCCCGGCACCATGAGTCCGTTTCAGCATGGCGAAGTCTTCGTCACCAACGATGGCGCGGAAACCGATCTTGATCTCGGTCATTACGAACGCTTCGTCGGCATGACCGCCACTCGCCGCAATAACTTCACCACCGGCCGCATTTACGAGGCGGTGATCCGCAAGGAACGGCGCGGCGATTACCTCGGCGGCACGGTGCAGGTCATTCCGCACATTACCGACGAGATTAAACGCTGCATCCGGCTGGGCGCGAACGAGGCGGAAATTGCGCTGGTGGAAGTGGGCGGCACGGTCGGCGACATCGAATCGCTGCCGTTTCTGGAAGCGATTCGCCAGATGGGGATAGAACTGGGCCGGGAACGCTCGCTGTTCATTCATCTGACGCTAGTGCCCTACATCAAATCGTCCGGCGAACTCAAGACCAAGCCGACTCAGCACTCGGTCAAGGAACTGCGCTCCATCGGCATTCAGCCCGACATTCTGCTGTGCCGGTCGGATCGGGCCGTGCCCACCGAAGAACGTCGCAAGATCGCCCTGTTCACCAATGTGGAACCCAAGGCGGTGATCAACGTCCCCGACGCCGACACCATTTACCGGATTCCGCTGCTGCTGCACGCCCAGGGCGTGGATGAGATCGTGGCCCGCAAGCTGCGGCTGGACAATCTGCCTCCCGCCAATCTCGCGGACTGGGAACGAGTGGTGCGCTCCATCGAAACCGCCGTTGAGCCGGTGGACATCGCAATGGTGGGCAAATATGTGGACTTGGCCGATGCCTACAAGTCGCTGAACGAGGCGCTGCTGCACGCCGGTATCCACACCCACACCCGCGTCAACATCCACTACATTGATTCCGAACGGATTGAGCGCGAAGGCGCCGCCAGTCTGGAAACAATGGACGCGATTCTGGTGCCGGGCGGCTTCGGCGAGCGCGGCATCGAGGGCAAAATCGCTGCGGTTCGTTTCGCCCGCGAACGGCAGGTTCCCTATCTCGGTATTTGCCTGGGAATGCAGGTCGCGGTCATCGAATTCGCCCGCCATGTCGCCGGACTGACCGGCGCC
>JAAUTD010000029.1 GCA_012031845.1 Synechococcaceae cyanobacterium SM1_2_3 | reverse complement strand
AACAGGGCCGGGGTTTCGCCGTGGTCGCGGCGAAGTGCGCAAACTGGCGCAACGCAGCGCCGACGCCGCCAAGGAAATCAAGGCCCTGATCACCGACAGCGTGGCCAAGGTCGAAAACGGCGGCAAGCTGGTCGATCAGGCCGGGCAAACCCTCAAGGAGATCATGACCGCGATTAAAAAGGTCAGCGACATCGTGGCGGAAATGGCCGCCGCCGCCCGCGAACAGGCCAACGGCATCGAACAGGTCAACAAGGCGGTCATGCAAATGGATCAGGTCACTCAGCAGAACGCCGCTCTGGTGGAACAGACCGCTTCCGCCAGTCAGTCCATGGACGATCAGACCCAGCAATTGCAACGGCTAATGACGTTTTTCACCAGCGACGATCAAATCCAGCCTGAAAACAGAGCGCCGCGTAGACCGCGTTCCGCTCCAGGACGTGGTGTACGGTCGGCGAGCGCCAAGCCGATAGCGGCTAAAACTCATGTCATCACGGCCAAACCGGCATCGGTTGGAAAAAAAGCGGTGACCGCCGAGACTGCTGAGGATTGGAATGAGTTTAGCTGTAGGACTTTCGCCCCATCCGTTCGCCCTGACGCTTCGGCAAGCTCAGCGGTCAAAAGGGCGTTCATCGGTAAAAAACAGAGTTCGACAGGCTCACCCCGAACGGCTTTTAAACCAAAAGCGAAAGTCCTGGGGTTATCAACCCCGTCGCCATCAATTGATCCAGCGCCATGACTAATGCCAGCGTGGGCCGGTCGCGGAAGATTCCGCACTCCGGCCCTGACGCTGGATTCATTCCGCGCAGAAACAGATAAAATACCCCGCCAAAATGCCGCTCGTAGTCGTAATCCAATACCCGCAGCCGTAAATAACGATGCAGCGCCACGGTATAAATCAGGTATTGCAGCACATAGGAATGGCGATTCATGGCTTGATCCAGCGATTCCCTGCGATAGGCCGCCAATTCCGCGCCCAGCCAATTGGATTTGTAATCCACCAGATAAAAACGGCCATCCGCTTCAAAGACTAAATCCATAAAGCCTTTCATATAGCCGCGCAGTGGATTGAATTGCAGTCTTTCCATCATCTCCCGAAACGGCCCCATCGCCATTCCATGCTGTTCCAAGACCCGCTGCAAAGTATCGGCGCGCAATTGCGCCAGCGGATAAGTAAATTCCAGTTCATTCAACCGTCGCTCCGGCGTCACCGACGCCAGCGTTAAGCCGCTGTCGTCCAACGACGTAACCAGCACCCGTTCTATCCAATCCGCCACCGTCGGCGTCCATTCCGCCGCGTCAATGCCGTGTCCCGCCAGCGTCCGGTTGACCAAGGTTTCCAGCCGTTCGCGGTCGCATTGGTTGAAATCCAGCCGCTCGAAAATGGCGTGCAGACAAACGCCGGAACGCGCCCCGCGTGGAAACGTGAAAATGTCGCGACTGGCGGCAATGTCCGGCGCGGATTCCGCTTCAGCTATCGGCGCGGCGATATTCATGTCGTAATCGGGCGACTCGCTGGCCTGATCGGCGGTCAGGACGGTGAAGCTGCCGATCCGCCAGGCTTCCGGCAACAACCCGTTGAAGCTGCGCGCCTGCAATTCCGGTTCGGCGACAGCGGACGGCTGATAACGCGGGCCGGATTCTCGCGGCAACGGCGAAATCGCCACCGTGTCGCCCGCCGCCTTCAGCCGTTCGCCCAGTTCGCCGCGAATCGCCGGTTCTTCCATCGTATTGAACCGCTCCTGAGTCGCTTGCAGCCAATCATGGCTGGAATCTCTGACCGTGGGCCGGTGCAGCAGCCAGGCGGCAGGGGCGCTATCGGCATCCCTGATCTTGCCCCAGACCCAATAGCAACGCTGTTTGGCGCGGGTCAGCGCCACATAGAACAACCGCAGATTTTCGGCCATTTCCTCGCGGCGGGCGTAATGCCGGGCCGGATCATCTTCCGCCAGACCCACCGCGAGAATGGCGCGGCCCGGATTGGCCGGATCGTGATAAAGCAAGGTCTCGCCTTTCTCGCCCGCGTGCAGCTTGCCGTCCCAGACAAACGGGCAGAACACCACCGCATATTCCAGTCCCTTGCTTTTATGCACGGTCACGATCCGCACCAGATTCTCGTCGCTTTCCAGCCGCAACTGCTGGGTTTCATCCTTTTGCGCGGGAGCGCGGCGCTGATCGGCCAGCCATTTGAGCAGACCCGCTGCGCCAATATGCGTCCGGCTGGCGACATGCAGCAGTTCGGCCAGATGCAGCAGATTGGTCAGCCGCCGTTCGCCGTCGCGGAACGCCAACAAACGCGGGGTCACCTGCTGATCCAGCAGCCAGGCGCGGAAAAAGCGCATAAATCCATGCTCGCGCCATAACCGCCGATAGTCCTGAAAAGTTTCCAGTTGCCGCGCCCACGCCTGTTCATCGTCGCGCAACTGATAGAGCTGCTCGCCGCTCATCCCGATCAAATCGGAAGCCAGCGCCGCCCGCACCCGCCCTTCATGACCCGGTTCCGCCACCGCCGCCAATAGCCATTCCAGTTGTTGCGCTTCGTCGCTGGTCAATACGCTGTCGTCGGCTTGTTGAATGCTGGGCACTCGCAGGCGCAATAACTGATCGCGGATCAGGCGGCCTTGGCGATGACTGCGCACCAGCACGGCAATATCGCCGCCCACCAGCGGGCGACTGCGTTCCGCCGTGGCCTGTTCGCCGATCCGGGCCTGGCCGAGCGCACCCAGATTGAGCAAGCGGGCAATTTCCGCTGCGGTCGCCTGCGCCGCCGCCTCTTGGGTTTCGCCCTTGCTGATCGGCTGTTTCGGATCGCGGGCTGGTAAATACCAGAGTTGCAACGGCGGTTCCAAATGGCCCTGAACCCATAAAAATTCATGGCGCTTCTTTTCCGCCGGAATGGCCGGTTGAAACAGAATTTCATCAAATAAAAACGGCTCGGTTTTGACCGCGCCAAACACCGCGTTTAATGCCGTCAGCAGACGCGGATCAGAGCGCCAGTTCACGTCGAGGGTATAAATAGTGTTCGCGTCGCGATGCGCATTCAGATAAGCGAAAATGTCTGCGCCGCGAAAGCTGTAGATCGCCTGTTTCGGATCGCCCACCAGAAATACCGGCTTGCCGGTTCCGGCATAAAGACTGCGAAAAATATCGTATTGAACCGGGTCGGTGTCCTGAAACTCGTCAATCAGCGCGGCGGCATAACGGCGGCGCAAGTTTTCAATTAAAACCGCGCCCTGATGGCGGTGATGCAGCGCATCGCGCAAATTCAGCAGCAAATCATCATAGGACTGAGTTTGTTGTCGCCGCTTGCGAATGGCTAGTTCGGTATTGCAATAAGCCAGCAGTTTGACCGGAATCTGATGTCGGCAATAATCCGCCAGCGTCTCGCAAGCGGCTTTCAAGGTTTCGCAGGCGTCAAAGAATGGATGTTGCGGCGCGGCCTTGCCCTTATTGACCGAGGCTTGCAATTTGGAGGCAGTAAAGCGGTCGAATTGCGGGAACAGCTCCAGTTTTGGAATGGCTGCGCTGAAATGGTCGTCCAGCGCCATGATCCAGCCGGGAATGGATTTCAATCCATATTTTTGCCGATTCAGGCCCGGCGCTTTCAATAACAAATCTTCAATATCAACCCGATGATCCCGCCATAGTTGCTGTGCCCGTTGATAAGCGGCAATAAACATCTGTTCCAATACCGCGCCGTCGGTGTCGCCTTCTGGCGTTGATATTTCCAGGTAAGGTTTGCCCAAATGCCGGTTAATATCGCCCAGCAATTGCTCCGGGGTATAGCTTTATCGAGAAAGTATTGCACCACCATCGGCGAAGCGGAATAAAACTCGCGCCGCCAGAAATCATCCACGATTTGCTGAAGCAGTTGTTCGGTATCCGCCATTAACTCGGTTTGGAAGGACAGACCGCTTTCAAAGGCATTGTCGGCCAATACCCGCTGGCAAAAACCGTGAATGGTGAAAATAGCGGCTTCATCAAAACCACGTGCGGCATTAGTCAGCCGCCGAATCGCCAGATCGCGATCCGGGAATAAATCCAGCATGCGCAGACTGAACTCATCATCGGCTTCAGCCCGTCCGCGCTGAAACGCCAGCCGAATTTGGGTCAACCGAGCGCGAATCCGGTCGCGTAATTCCTTGGTCGCGGCATTGGTATAAGTCACGACCAGAATGCGATTAACTGGAATAGCTTCTTCCAGCACCAGCCGCAGATAAAGCCCGGCAATGGCATAGGTCTTGCCCGTTCCGGCGCTGGCCTCAATCAGATTAAAGCCTTTCAACGGGGTGAGCAGCGGATCAAGGCGTTGCATCGTGGCGTTTTCCATTTCAGGGTTGCGGGAAGTTATTAAACGCTGTCCGATTCAGTACAGATTCATTCTGAATACAATAGGCTGTAAGCTCATAAGAGTCGTTACAGGACTTTCGCTGCGGGACGTAGAGCGGGCATCTTGCCCGTTTCAGTACGGGCTGTGAGCTTGTTCTGCTTCAATCCAATCAATTGCAACTGGACATTTCTGATCATGCCCAACAGCTTACGGATCTCACAGCGCCTGGCGCTGGTAGTGCTGGCGGGGTTGCTGGCCGCCGCTGGCGCACAGCGCAATCGGGCGGACGGCCCACCGGGCGCAACCACAATGATGCACCGTCGCGTTCGTTCGCTGGTCCCGACCGAGCCGCCAATGCCGCCCGCGAAGCCACTGGCGGGCGGGTGCTGGGAGTGCAGGGCGCCGATCATAATGGTCAGCGCGGCTACCGGGTGCGCATTCTGGAACCCGGCGGACGGGTGCGCAGCCTGCATATTGACCCGGAAAGCGGCGCGGTGCGCGACTGATCCGCGTTGCTATTCCCCAATTCCCTCTCAACACTCGAAGCCTCCGACCATGCGCATTTTACTCATTGAAGATGAAATCTCGCTGCGGGAAGGTCTGACCGCGCAGTTGCGCGAACAGGGCTATGCGGTGGACAGCGCCGCCGATGGCCGAACTGGCCTGTATCTGGGTCAGGAATATCCGCTGGACGCCGCCGTCGTCGATCTCGGCCTGCCTGATCTGTCGGGTATCGAAGTCATCCGGCGCTGGCGCAAGGAAGGCCGCAAATATCCAATTCTAATTCTGACCGCCCGTGGTCGCTGGCAGGATAAAGTGGAAGGGCTGGAAGCTGGCGCCGACGATTATCTGGTCAAGCCGTTCCATACCGAGGAATTGCTGGCGCGGTTGCGGGCGCTGATTCGCCGCACCGGCGGCTGGACTCAGCCGGTGCTGGCCTGCGGCCCGATCACGCTGGACACTGGCGCACAGCAAGTGACTCGCGACGGTCAGCCGGTGGAGGTGACCGCCTACGAATACAAGCTGCTGGAATATCTGATGCTGCACGCCGGCACTGTGATTTCCAAGACCGAACTGACCGAACATCTGTATCAGGAAGATGAGGATCGCGACAGCAATGTGCTGGAAGTGCTGGTCGGGCGGCTGCGACGCAAGCTTGATCCCGACCGCGCACTGAATCCGATTGAAACCTTGCGCGGGCGCGGCTACCGGTTCCAGTTGGAACGCTCCGGCGGTTGAACGCCGATGCGTTCGCTCAATGCTCGCCTGCTGATCGCCGCCAGTGGCGTACTGACCGCTTTTCTCGGCTTGACCGGACTGAGTCTGGATCGAGCGTTCCGGGACAGCGCCCAGGCGGCGGTCGAAGATCGCCTGCAAACCCAAGTCTACATGCTGTTGGGCGCAGCCAATCTGGATGCGTTTAACCGTCTGGTTCTGCCGCAAGCCTTGCCTGAAGCCCGCTTTTCCACCCCGGATTCCGGTTTATATGCCGATGTGATGGACAGTCGCGGCAATCTGGTGTGGCGTTCGCCGTCGCTGCTGGGCTTCGCGTTGCCCTTTTTTCCCGCCGTCCGCAATCCCGGCGACACCCAGTTCGCGCCGCTGAAAACCTCCAGTGGCGCACCGCTGTTTGTGCTGGCCTTCACCGTCAGTTGGGAAATTTCCCGTAATCAATATCAAATCTATACCTTCCGTGTGGCGGAAAGTCGGCAGGAATTCACCGATCAGGTATGGAGTTTCCGGCGCGGACTGTGGGGCTGGCTGTTGGCGTCAACCGCCGTATTGCTGATGGCGCAAGGCTTGATTTTGCGCTGGAGCCTCAAGCCGTTGCGCCAGGTCGCCGCCGAAATTAAAGCGATTGAAACGGGTGAACGCTCTCGATTAAGCAGCGGCTATCCCGAAGAATTGCAGCCGTTGACCGCCAATCTGAATGCGCTGCTGGGGCAAAGTCACACGCATCTGGAACGCTATCGTGATGCGCTCGGCGATCTGGCGCACAGTTTGAAAACGCCGTTGGCGGTGTTGCGCGGCGCGTTGGAGCATGACGCCAGTTCCGCCGATTTGCGCCAGACCTTGAGCGAACAAGTGGAGCGGATGAATCGCACCGTGGATTATCAGTTGCAGCGGCCGCGCCGCCGGGCGGCTTGCGCTGAGCGCACCGCTGCCGGTCGCCCCGGTTACCCGGAAAATTCTGGATTCGCTGGCTAAAGTGTATGCCGACCGCGCCCCGCAGCTCAGCGCCGAAGTGGACGCCGCCACGATGTTCTATGGCGATGAGGGCGATCTGCTGGAAATTCTGGGCAATCTGGCCGACAACGCCTGCAAATGGTGTAGTCGGCAAGTGGTGGTGCGGGCCTGGTCTATCCACATTGACGGGCGCAGTGAACTGGTGGTCGAAGTCGAGGACGATGGCCCCGGCATTGCGCCGGAACAGGCTCCGCTGCTGCTCAATCGCGGCCAGCGCGCCGATCCCACTGTCGCCGGGCATGGCATCGGGCTGGCGGTGGTGCGCAATCTGGTCGAAGAGGTCTATTTCGGGCGGTTGGAGATTGGACGCGGTGCGCTGGGTGGGACGCGGGTGCGGGCGCAACTGCGCTTTCAGGCCAATGGTCACTGAATTAACTGGTCGGATCGCCGGGTAATTTGGATCAGGACTTTCGCTCCATCCGTTCACGCTTCGGCAAGCTCAGCGGTCGAAGGGCATTCATCGGTTAAAACGGGGTTCGACAGGCTCACCCCGAACGGTTTTTGAATCCGAAGCGAAAGTCCTGTGGATGAGAGATTTCTACGGGCGATGGCGTCCATTTCAGTCCAGTGCAATAAAATTCCGCTACGCTCGCCGCTGAAATCTTCCCGCCACGGTTTACCGCGCCATGCCTACGCTTCAGCAACATCGTCCATTGATTATTGATCTGCTGGCTTTGCTGGCGGGCGCGCTATTACCGCTGGCCTTTGCGCCCTTCGGCTATTGGCCGCTGGCGATCCTGTCGCCGCTGATGCTGATCGGGAGCTGGGACGACGCCCAACCGGGTCGCGCCGCCCTTCGCGGCGGGCTGTTCGGGCTGGGCGCTTATGGCTTTGGCATCTACTGGATTTATATCAGTCTGCACGATTACGGCAACGCCCCGGCCCCATTTGCCGCACTGGCGACTTTTTTAGTCGTGGCGCTGATGGCTTCGTATTGCGCTGTTCTTGGCGGATTGATCAGCCGTTGGGGACCGCCGCCGGGAGCGTTGCGCTGGTTATTGACGATTCCGGCGCTGTGGACGCTGCTGGACTGGGTGCGAAGCTGGCTGTTTACCGGCTTTCCGTGGCTGGCATTAGGCTACAGCCAGACCGATGCGCCGCTTGGAGCGTTTTCGCCTTATCTCGGCGTCTTCGGCGTAGGCTGGGCGGTATTGCTCAGCGCCGGTTTGTTGTGCGCCCTGCTGCATTCCGACAACTGGCGGGCGCGATCAGGCTGGATCGGAATGCTGGCCGCATTGTGGATTAGCGCCTGGGGATCCAGCCAGATCAACTGGGTTCAATCTGCGGGAGCGCCATTACGGGTTGCTATTGTGCAGGGCAACGTGGCTCAGGATCAGAAATGGCGGCCCAATGCGCTGGATGAAACCTTAACGCGCTATGTGCAATTGAGTTTGCCCGAACACGGCCGCAGCGATGTCATTATCTGGCCGGAAACCGCCATTCCGGCTTTTTTGAATGATGTGCGGCCTTTTGTCGCCACACTGAGCGCCGAGGCGCAAAAAGCGCAAGTGGATTACATTACCGGCATTCCCACCGGATCCTGGGAAACCGGAGTTTTTCATAACAGCATTATCGGTGTTGGCCGTTCCGCCGGGCTTTATCACAAGCGCCGCTTATTGCCGTTCGGCGAATATCTGCCATTGCGAACCCTGTTCCTGTTCTTCCGCGACTGGGTGGATATTCCAATGGCGGATTTCACGTCCGGCGGGCGCGATCAACCGCTGTTTCGCGCTGGCGGTCAGCCAGTTGGCCTCTCGATTTGCTTTGAAGCGGTCTTTGGCAGTGAAATCCGCCTGGCATTGCCGGAAGCGACCTGGCTGATTAACATCAGCAATGACGCCTGGTTCAAGGATTCCACCGCCCCGCACCAGCATTTGCAGATTGCGCGAATGCGCGCTCTGGAGGTGAGCCGCTATATGGCTCGCGGCACGAATACTGGCATCTCGGCGGTTATTGATCAGCGCGGCCAAATTCAGGCGATTGGCCCACAATTTCAGTCGGAAGTGATTCGCGGCGAGGTGCAACCCTTAACCGGACTGACGCCTTTCGCCCGCTTTGGCGACTGGCCGACTGTGATTTTGATGATTGGAATGCTGGTAGCGGGATTCTTGACAAGGCCGCGTTCCATATCTCGGTTGCCGTAGAACGGGCATCCTGCCCGTTATCCGTTGAATGCACAACGGGCTGGAAGCCCGTTCTACACCATAGACCTATAACTAATTGAAGTGACCCACATGAAAAAAACCTTGATGGTTCTCCTGCTGATGTGCTGCTCTCACCCATTATTTGCTTATGGCCCGGAAACTGTAGCGGTTGCGGATCGTTCGCTATGGCCGGAAACCATTAATTCAGCCACCGCCTTTGATCGCGCATCCAGAGCGGAAATTCTGGTATTTGCCTCTGCATTGGCCGAAGTGGCGGAACAGGACGCCGCTACATTAAAAACCCAACTCAACATTAAACAGGTGGATTCAGCTTCGGTAGCGCGGGTGCGCAATCAGTTGACCGCACATCTGTTGCAAAACTGGCGGATTGCAGCGGCGGACTGTACTAATTCCGAAGTCTTTTGCGACAATATCAGCACCGCGCATGAACTACTGACCGCTGCCAAAGGATTAGAAGGAAAATTACCTGAGTCCTATCGCAACTGGCATAACAAAGCCCGGATTTTTCATAAAAGCTATGCGGGCGAATTGATTCGGCTGGCGGCGCTGTTCCCGAAGGTCAGCAGTGAAATTGACACCTTTTCTGCGCTTGAACACACCGGATTTGAACTTCAGGATCGGCATTTTATATTGACCTTTGATGATGGCCCTTCTGAACCCAATGGCAATACCGACGCTCTGCTGGCGTTATTAACAAAAAGCAATCTTCACGCCTCGTTTTATATGCTCGGCGAGCGGTTGCAAGCCCGGCTGAAACAGACTGATCCGGCCACGCTGGCTAAACTGTTTCAAGGGCAATGCGCGGCGATGCACGGCTGGCGCCATGAATCTCACGCCAAATGGGAGAAATGGCAAAGCTCAATTACCGATACTCGCGATTTGGTTAAAACCACTTTCCCGCAGTCCTATCAGCCGGGGTTCCGTCCGCCTTATGGACAACGCCGCGCTGACAGCGGCGAGTTTTTTAGCAGTAATGGCCTGAAAGTGGCGCTGTGGAATATAGACTCGCAAGACTGGAATAGCCGGGTCAGTGGCGAAGACGCTGCTCAGCGGATTATGACGCTGATGCTGTTATGGCGGCGCGGCGTCATTCTGTTTCATGACATTCATCCCAAGGCGCTGGTTGCTGTGCCCTGGTTGCTGGATCATTCCCGAATAACCGGAGTGGTCTGGCAAGACTGCAAGCGGTATTAAAAGCCACGAACCTGCCCATTATTCAAACCTCTGGAGAGTCTGCGATGTATGTGTTTAAGCGATTGGGATTATCAGGGTTGTTATTGGCGCTCTGCGCGTCTTCTTCATTGGCGGAAACCCGGCTGCAAGTGAACGCCAACGCCAACCAGTTTCCTTATGTGACCGTGCGGGTACGGGCCTTTGATGCCAAAAGCGGCAATAGCGTATTGAGCTTGACCAAGGAAAAGCTGCTGGTTTCAGAAGATTTGGCCTCGGTCAGCATTGAAGAGTTTGACCTGCTGGCGGATCAGGTCGCTAAAAATCCGAATGTGGATGTGATGTTTGTCTTTGATGAAACCGGCAGCATGGCTGAAGAAATCGCTGCATTACTGCAAAGAACCCGTAAATTCGCCGATGCGATTGCGCAGGGCGGCATTAACTTTCGGCTGGGTTTATTAAGCTTTTCGGACAACATTGAGAAGAAATACGACTATACCGCCGACGTAGAACTCTTTAAGAAGAATGTTTCCGCCCTAATCGCTAGTGGTGGCGGTGATGAACCGGAAAATCAGCTTGATGCGCTGATTGAAGCAACCAAAATGGCGGCTCGTCCTGATGCCAGGCGGATTTTTATTCTGGTGACAGACGCTTCCTATCACTTTCAGGATTCAGTCACTCCGCGACGCCCGGAAGATGTGATTGCCGCCTTGAAGCGCAAGGCATTCAGTTACATGTGGTCGGCCCTGAACTGGACTCGTATAAAAACATGAGCCAGGAACTGGTCGGCAATTTTTATGATAAGGACAGCGACGATTTTTCCAGCATTGTGAAGAATCTTGGCGGAGAAATTTCCGCTAATTATCAATTCTCCTATCGCTCGCCCCGGATGTTACGCGATGGCACTCGCCGCTTTGTGCGCGTGGCCTTGCAAGGTGAAGCCGCTACCGACGCGGCGCAATATGTCGCGCCCTGGTTTATTACCGCCAGTTCGCGTCAGGAAGCTGGGCGCGGTGATGAAAGCCCTTTTGCGCCCCAAAAAGCACTGGATGGCGATCCCGCAACGGCGTGGTTTCCCAGTGAAGTCGGGATGGCGAATAACGAATGGCTGCATTGCGCGTTGCCGACTCCGCGCACCATTGCCAAAGTCACCGTGGTTGCGCCCCAGGGCTTTTCCTTTTCTGATAAAAACAACGTCACCCTGTCCCTGGACGGCGGTGATGACCTTCTGGGAACGCGCAGCAAGGATGGCGCGTTATTGACCTTTGATTTGGAGAAGCCGGTTCCAGTCCAGAAGTTACACTTTGATTTGCGCGCCTCGTCAGGATCGCGGTTGGGGATTGCCGATATTAATGCCTATTTTCCTGACGGCGGCCTGATTCCAGAGCTTGCCGCCCATCGCATTAGTGCGTCGGCGAAAGAATCCGCCAAGGACATCAATGACCGTGGCGAGAAAGCCTATCATGCAGGAAAGCTTGGCGAATCGGTTGATCTGTATCTGTCGGTCATAGCCAAAGACCCGGAATCAGCCCAAGCCTACAGCAATCTGGGTCTGAGCTATTGGAAAATGAAAAAGTACCCGGAAAGCATAGCCGCTAATCGTTCGGCGATTGCGCTGGGTAAACAGCAAGGCAATTTGGCGGTTATGGCCAGCTCCTACTACAACATCGCCAAAACCTTTGAGGAGCAGAAAGAATATAAGCAGGCGTTAATGAATTTCTGGTGGGCACAGAAAACCATGCCCAAGCCGGTTTATGAAAAAGCGATTCAGCGGATGAATACGCTGATTGCCAAGGATGCGGAGTAATTGCTCAAAGCGCTACTCACCGCTTGTCATTTTTCCAATCGTCCCTCATCCCCCAACCCCTCTCCCCGCACCGCGGAGAGGGGGAGCTTTAACTCCTGTAGTTTAGCCTTTCACGCACACCACTTGTTTAAGCGTGTGCTTGATCTCCACCAAATCAGCCTGCGCCGCCATCACCGCATCAATGGACTTGTACGCCGCAGGCGTCTCATCAATCACCTCGGCATCCTTACGGCATTCAACACCTTCAGTCGCTTTCTCATGGTCTGCCAGAGTAAAACGCCGCTTGGCTTCATTGCGTGACATGGCCCGTCCAGCGCCGTGCGAGCAGGAACAAAACGCTTCGCGATTGCCTTTGCCGCTGACGATAAAAGACTTCGCGCCCATTGATCCGGGAATAATGCCCAATTGCCCCTCTTGAGCGCTAACTGCGCCTTTACGAGTGACCAGCACGTTATGGCCATAATGCCGTTCCCAATTGACATAGTTGTGGTGGCAATTGACTGCTTCACAGTCGCATATAAACGGCTTTGGCACCGCTACCTGCAGAGCATCCAATGCCGCCGCCATCATCAACTCGCGATTAGTGCGGGCAAAGCCTTGCGCCCACTCCACTGCTTCGCAATAGTCATCGAACAATTCCGATTCCTGTGGCAAATAAGCCAAATCGGCATCGGGCAGGTTAATAAACCAGCGCCGCATTTCTTCCTTGGCGCGTTCAATAAAATAGACCCCAATTCGATTGCCAATGCCGCGAGAACCGGAATGCAGCATGATCCATACCCGCTGTTCTTCATCGAGACAGACTTCGACAAAATGGTTGCCGGTTCCCAGAGTACCGGCATGGGAAGCGGCCCGTTGCGATGCCTGATTAATTTTGGGATGCTTTTTGACAATGGCTTGCAAGGCTTCCAGTTGCGGCGCCAATACCGGGTAATGGGTTTCTGGCACATGGCCCCACGCGCCCCGGTCGCCGGGACCGCCGTTATTGGTGCGACCATGTGGAATCCGCGCTTCAATCGCCGAACGCAATCCGGCCAGACTGTCGGGCAAGTCGGAAGCCGTCAGCGTCGTGCGCTGCGCCATCATCCCGCAGCCAATATCAACGCCCACCGCCGCTGGAATAATTGCGCCTCTGGTGGCAATGACGCTGCCAATAGTCGCGCCCATTCCCCAGTGCACATCCGGCATCACCGCGATATGGCTATAAATGAAGGGTAGGCCCGCCACATTGCGCAACTGTTGCCTGGCTTCTTCTTCAACCGGCACTCCGTGCGTCCACGCCTTAATCGGCTTGCCGGGACTGTCAATTACTTCAAAGGTCATGGTTCGGTTCCTCGATGACGCTTAGTTGACCCGCTTATCCCCGGTTTCAGGGAATAGCCTGTGACCGCGTTGCCAAGTCTGCGTTCAGCAACCACTTCGCTGTCATCTTCCATTCGCCTGCGCCTGCTATGCTCCGCACCATTTGGCAACCCCGATTCATTGAGGAAAAGTGTATGAATGAATTTGCAATTAATGATGTTGTGCAAATCCTGCAAGTAGCGATTGCGCCCGTGGTCTGGATATCAGGCATTGGCATTTTAATCCTGTCACAGACTAATCGAATGGCGCATATCATGGATAGAATTCGTCATCTTCAGGCTGAATTTGAGACAAAAGATGACGCACAAAGCCGAAAGCAGGTGCATTTGCTATTCAGCAGAGCAAAGATAGTCCGAGTGTCGCTGATTGCCCTGCTGATCAGCGTTATTTTTGATGCGCTGATAATGATTAACTTATTTGTGTTTAAGGCGTATGGGATTGACGATGGGACTTCAGTGATTGTTCTTTTTTCATGCAGCCTTCTTTCCCTCATTGTCGGGTTAATGGCTTATATTATTGAAGTGAACAAAAATCTTAATGCGCTCAGTATTGAAGTGAACGCACAAGCTGATCCAAAGAAAATATAGCCATCCTGGAGGGTGCGTGTATCCATCGGCGGCGGTTGGGTTATGCTTTGGCTGGTTTTGTCCTTCGTCCTTCAGGAGTTTTTCCCATGCGGCGTCGTCTGATCAGTTTCGATTAGGCCTTGAAGCGGCTGTTACGCAGCAAGGCCCATTTCAACATTCTCGAAGGCTTTCTCAGCGAGCTCTTGCGCGAGAACATTCAGATTCTGAAAATTCTCGACAGCGAAAGCAGTAAAGAGACGGCATTGGAGAAACTCAACCGGGTGGATTTGCGGGCGCGCAATGCCGCCGGTGAAATCATTTTGATCGAGGTGCAATCCCAGCGGCAGTTTGACTATTTGCAACGGATTCTACACAGCACTGCCCGCACCGTGGTAGATAGCCTACCGGAAGGTTCGGCGTATGCCAATGTGATCAAAGTGATCTCGGTGAACATTCTCTATTTCGATTTGGGTCACGGCGAGGATTATGTCTATCACGGCGCGACCCACTTTATTGGGCTGCACCGGCAGGATTAATTGCAACTGAGCGAGAAACAGCAGATGCTTTATCAGCGCAATCAACCGCATCAACTGTTTCCCGAATACTACTTAATCAAGGTCAATCAATTCGATGACATTGCCCGTGATCCGCTGGATCAATGGATTTACTTTCTGAAGCATAAAGAAATTAAGAGTGAGTTTACCGCACGGGGTTTACAGGAAGCCAAAGAACAACTAAATGTTATTAAGCTATCTGATGCTGAGTGGAGAGCTTATCAGTCTTATCAGGATGATTTGCATCAGCAGGCCAGCATGATTCATTCATCCTATGGCGTTGGACTGCATAAAGGACGGCAAGAAGGACGGCAAGAAGAACACCTGCGCATTGCCCACAGTCTGCTGGACATGATCGGTGATGATGAGGTGCTGGCGGCAAAAACCGGCTTGAGCGTAGCCAAAGTGCGGCGCTTGCGGGAAGGTGGCTAAAAAGGGCTATTGAGATCGAACAGCCGTAAAGTATTTGCGCCAAACCCGGATTAATTCCTACACTTGACAGTATAAAAACCTGTTTCGCCCTCCGCGCCTTCCGCTTCCGAGGATTCGCCATGTCTCCTTTCACCTCACTGTCCCGAATCTCAGCCTGGCAACGCGGTTTGCTGGTCTTATTGTTGCTGTGGGTCGGCGCACTGAACGCGCACCTTGCGCCCCGCGAAGTGGTGTTCATCGACACCGGCGTGGCCGATTGGCAGGTGTTGCGCGATGGCGTGAAGCCGGGCGTCGAGGTGGCGCTGATCGGCGGGAACGCCGACGGTCTGGCGCAGATGGCGGCGTGGATGTCGGGCGGCAAGAGCGGGTATGACGCCGTCCACGTATTGAGCCACGGCGCGGAAGGCCAGGTACAGCTTGGCACACTGACGCTCGACACTGCGACGGTCGGAACGCGGGTCGCCGATCTGGCGGCGCTGGGTTTGGCGCTGACGTCCGAGGGCGATCTGTTGCTCTATGGCAGCGGCGGCGGCGCGTACCCAGATGGCGGGAGACCAAGACGTCCGAGATGAGCAAAGAAGAGATAAACGATACCGAGGCTTTGCGGTCGCTGGTCATGTCCCTGGTTCGGCAGTGGTATGCCGTCGGCAGGCCACTGCCTGTGGACGGTGTGCAGCAGGCTCTTACGGATCGGTATCTGACGCCGTCATGCCGGCGCTGACGGCCATGTTGTGGGACTTGCGCGGGGAGATAGACCGCGACGTGGCGGCGGGCCGACTCCGGTTGCCGCGCCGGACGTCGCCTTACCCCAAGGAGTGTTGCCAGGAGATCACCGATGCCGCATTCGCTCGGCTGAAGCCCTTCCTGACGGCTCGTGGCGGCGAGGCGGCTGCGGCTGTGGACGCCTTTCAGGCAGAAGGTGGGGGTCATCCAAACCGATCTGGGGCGAACTGTACGGCCGCTACTTTCAGAACGCCCTGCAGATGGGCGCGCTCAATGTGGACGTCGCCAACGACTCCGTCGATATTACCCAACCCAAGGTGGATATCCTGCCGTGCGCGGAGAGCGCCTTCCGCACCGTGGACACGATCGAGCGTTTCTTGGAGGTTGCCCGCGTTTACTGGCCCGGGCAGTTCTTTCCGAACACGGTGTTTCCGCGGCTCGCGCCAGTCCTGCCCATCATCCATGTCAATCCAGACGGCAAGGTGGCGCTGAAATCGGGATTTGCGCCGATTTTCGCGGCGAATTTCCTCAATGGCTGCCAACACGCGCACGCCTATCTGGCGCGAGCCAAAGCGGAAAGAGTGGTGACGCCGCCAGCGGTGGTCGCGGTGTGCCTGACCCGGATGGGAACCGATGGTTGGCTGGCTGGCGCGTGTTCGATCCCCGACTGGGAGCGGCTGGACGCCTGTTTTGAGGACGCTGCCGACCCAAGCGGTTCCTATTGGGCGCCGCCATCCTTCACCACGATGATCCGAACCGTGGAACGGGTGGTCAAGTTCCAGTAATCCCCCACGCATAGGGTATGGACGTCCAGAATCTCCCGCCATGCCACCGCCTGGGTTGTCCAGCCACAATGAGGCCGCTGAGTCCGCCGCGCATCCCCCAACGCCAGATCGGGAAACTCTGCTTGTGCCCAACTCATGCTACATGCCTGTCGCTTGATTAAAAAAATTAAATTATAACAATGAGTTAGGGTGTCCTTGGATGGGCGAGCGGCTGAAGACGGTTTTTGAGATCGAACAACCGTAAATTATTTGCGCCAAGCGCGGATTTGTTCCTACACTTCCAGCATAAGAAATCCTATTTCACCCTCTGCGCCTTCCGCCCCCGACCTCTTCCGAGGATTCGACATGTCTCTTTTCACCCCATTGCCCCGGATTTCAGTTTGGCAACGCTGTTTGCTGGCCTCGTTGTTGCCGTGGGCCGGTGCGCTGAACGCGCACTTGGCGCCCCGCGAAGTCGCGTTCATTGATTCCGGCGTGACCGACTGGCAAGTGCTGGCCGAGGGCGTGAAGCCGGGCGTCGAGGTGGTGCTGCTGGATGGACGCGGCGACGGTCTGGCGCAGATGGCCGACTGGGCGCGGGGACGGTTCGGATATAGCGCGATTCATGTGCTTAGCCACGGTTCGCCGGGGACGGTGCGGCTGGGCGCTTTCGGCTTGAATCGGGAAACGCTGGGCGAACGGGCCGGGGAATTGGCGGCGATTGGCGCGGCGTTGAATGAAGGTGGCGATTTGCTGCTGTACGGATGCAATGTGGCAGCCGGACCGACTGGGGCGGATTTTGTGCAGCGGCTGGCGCGGGTGACTGGGGCGGATGTGGCCGCGTCGGAGGATTTGACCGGCTCAGCGGCAACCGGTGGTGACTGGCATTTGGAGTACGTCAGTGGGACATTCATCCCCACCGCCGTAATGAGCGAGTCGGCGTTGATAGCGTACCGCCATTCGTTGGCCACCTACACTGTCACTAACACCGGGGATAGTGGTGCAGGGACGCTGCGCAATGCGGCTAGCTCGGCCGCAAGCGGGGACATCATCCAGTTCGCCAGCAGCATCAATGGCAGCACGATTACGCTGGGTACACCGATCACGCTGGCCGCGAATATCACCCTTGACGCCAGCCTGCTCACGACCCTGACGATCACCGGCAGCACGATCAATCTGGCGGGCAACCTGACCGTCAGCAACAATGCCAGCGCAGCCTGAGCATCGGCTCGATCCTGGCCGGTGGCGCTGGCAACCTCATTAAAACCGGCGCGGGGACGCTGACCCTCAGTGGCGCGAACACCTATTCGGGGGCGACGACGGTATCGGCGGGGACGCTGAGCTTGAGCAACGGCAACGCGATTGCAGACACGGCCGCCGTTGCGGTGAACGGCGGCGGGCTGACGCTCGGCACCAACGAGACGGTCGGCACGCTGAGCGGCACGGGCGGCACGATCAACCTCGGCGGCTTCACGCTCACGGTCACCGGCACGACGCTCGATGCCGACAACCTGACCCTCGGCAGCGCCGGCGCCTTCACAACGACGAACGCGACCGGGACAAATTTCACCGGCACGAGCGACAACGACGTCATCGTCGGCGGCGCCGGTACCGACACGATCACCGGCGACGCTGGAAACGACACCGTGCGCGGCTCGGCCAGCGATCTGAACGGCGACACCATCACCGACCTGGACATCGGCGACACGATCCAGTTGACCGGCCAAACCCTCACGGCGGCCAACACCCGCATCAATTCTGGTGTGATTCAGATTGACACCAACGCCACCGATTTCGCCAACGTCGAGGTAGTAGTCGCCCTGTCGAACGGTGCGGACTACGGTTTCAGCGCCCAAACTGACTCGGGCAATACCCTGTTTACCGCCATTCCGGGCGCACCTTCGGTACCGGACCTGGACGAAAGCAGCGACAGCGGCAACGGCACGGACAACCTGACCAACGCGCTTAACCTCGTCTTCAACGTCACGGACACAGAGAGCGGGGCTGAAGTGAGGGTTTTCCATGACGCCGACAACGATGGCGTGTTCGACAGCGGCGAGGAGAGCAACACCGCGTTCTCGAACGGCACCGCAAGCGTGACACTGGACGGCACGGCGCTGGCGGACGGTGTGCATAATTTCCGGTCCGTGCAGACCGATAACAGCATCACCGGTCCGGTTTCGGCACCGCTCGCGGTGACCATCGACCGCACCCCCCCGGACAAGGCAGCGGCCAACCCGATCACGGCCAACGATGTTGACAGCAGCGGCGCCTACACCGCCAACGACACCCTGACTCTCACTTTCACCGAAGCGGTGGACGCCACCAAAATCACCATCGCCAATCTGACGGTGAGCGGCGGCCACAGCCTGGGAACGGTGGCCAGCATCAACCCGACTACTGGCTACGCGGCCAGCTTCACCCTCACCCTGGGAGCCAGTCCCACGGTCGTAGCAACCGACACCCTGACGCTCACGACGACGGCGAACGTGGTGGATCAAGCGGGCAATCTGGCGGCGGCTGATGTCGTCTTGACCGTTCCGGCGCTGTGTACGGGCGCGGCTTTGACCGTCACCAATACCGACAACAGCGGCGCGGGCAGTTTGCGGCAAGCGATCACGGATGTGTGTGCGGGGGGGACGATTACCTTTGACGCCACCGTGTTTGCCGCACCGCAGACGATGACCCTTGCCAACCCTCTGATTCTCAACAAGAGCCTGACGATAGACGGGACTGGGCAAACAATCGTCATCAACGGCAACGGCGTTCAGGCGTTTTCCATCACCAGCGGCGCGGTCGAACTGAAAAACCTGACCGTGACCGGCGGCAGCGCAACTGACGGCGGCGGGCTTTACAACAACGGCACGGTCACCCTCAACAACATCACCTTTTCCAGCAATTTGGCAGACAACGGCGGCGGGCTTTATAACAAGGGCATGGCGACCCTAACCAACACCACGTTTTCGGGTAATTCGGCTTATGACAGTAATGTCTTGATAATAGGCAAAAGCCTGACCATTGACGGAACCGGGCGACAGATCACGGTCAGCGGCAACAACGCAGTACGAGTGTTTCAGAACGACTCCGGCGGCGGGCTTTACAACGAAGGCATAATCACGGTGACCAACACCACGTTTTCGGGTAATTCCGCCAGCACCGGCAGCGGACTTTACAACGGCAACGGCAACGGCACGGTGTCCCTGAAAAACACCCTGCTGGCCAGCAATACTACCGGCGGGAACTGTTCCGGCGACCCCATCACCGACAGCGGCAACAACCTGGATGATGGTGATAGTTGCGGCTTTGGTTCCAGTTCTCTCAGCAACACCAACCCGCTGCTCGGAACCTTGGGCAATTACGGCGGCGATACCCAAACCCTCCCGCTGCTGCCCGGCAGTCCGGCGATTGATGCCGGAACCAACACTGGTTGTCCGACGACTGACCAGCGCGGCATCACCCGAACAACGTGCGACATCGGCGCGTATGAATCGCAAGGCTTCAGCTTCGCCAAGAGCGGCGACAACCAAAGCACCCTGATCAGCACCACTTTTGCCAGTCCGCTGGCGGTGACGGTCACTGCGACCGGATCAGGACAGGTCAACGGCGGAAAAGTCACCTTCACCGTCCCGGCCAGTGGTGCCAGCGCCACCTTGGCGACCAGTCCAGTCACGATTAGCGGCGGTTCGGCCAGCGTGACCGCGACCGCGAATGCCACGGCGGGCAGTTATCAGGTCGAGGTTAGTGCGGTTGGCGCGACGACGACCCATTTCAGCCTGACGAACAATCCACTGTCGGTGAATGGCGCATGCGGCAGCGCCAACGGCCAGACCTTCAGCAGCGCCCCGACGAGCGGATTGTGCAACGCTGGAACCGCCAGCAGCGTCAGCGGCAGTGGCCCGTGGACCTGGAGTTGTGCCGGCAGTGGCGGCGGCAGCCTGCGAACTGCTCGGCGCAGCTAGCGGCGGC
>JAAUTD010000306.1 GCA_012031845.1 Synechococcaceae cyanobacterium SM1_2_3 | reverse complement strand
TCAGCCGGAACACTGGGCGGGTATTCGCGCAACCAGATTTTTCCATGTTGTTCTCCTTATTGAGCAGTGGGTGAGAAGGCTGATGCAGAAACATGGATGACGGTTGATATGGCAGTCCGAAAATTTCACAGAGGCAGCGCCGCGATCCCTTAAGCTATTCTAGCCTGTCAATTTCGCATGAGGACACTGCCGATGCCTACAACCAACCCGCTGCGCGTGATTCAGATCAGCGATCTCCATCTCAAGGTTCAACCGGGGCGAGCCGCTTGTGGGGCGTGGATGTGGATGCCGGTCTGGCTGCGGTGCTGGCGCGAATTCGCGCACAACGCCCTCAACCCGATTTTATTCTCGCTACTGGCGACCTGGTGGGTGATGAACCGGACGCCTATTTTCGCTTGCGCGAAGTGCTGGAAACGCTGGCGCTGCCGGTGTATTGCCTGCCCGGCAATCATGATTTTCCCGGAGTCATGGGGCGGGTGCTGCGCAGCGGATGGGTGCGGATGCAGCGGTATCTGGCCGTCGGCGGCTGGCAATTGCTGCTGCTGGATTCCAGTTTTCCCGGTACGCCGATGGGTCATCTCGCGCCGGGCGAACTGGCGCTGCTGGATACCGCGCTGGCCGCTCACCCCGAATTACACACCTTGGTCTGTCTGCATCACAATCCGCTGCCAATTGGCTCGGCCTGGATTGACACGATGACGGTGAGCAATGGCGCAGCCTTGTTTGCGGTGCTGGATCGCTATCCGAATGTGCGGGCGGTGACCTGGGGACATATTCACGGCGAATTTTCCGCCCGCCGGGGCGATGTGCAACTGCTGGCCGCGCCCGCCACTTGCGTGCAATTCAAAGCGGTCGCACCCACGCCCCAGGCCGACGAACTGCCTCCCGGTTATCGCTGGTTTGAACTGTATTCCGACGGCACGATGCAAACGGGCGTGCAGCGGGTTGATTTGCCCGTTCACCCGCCAGGTCTGACGCCGCAGGTTCCTGCTTGAATGCCATCCCTGTACAATCCGCCACCATGAATAACAAAGACGATCTGGTTCGACATTATCACTGGCTGCGCCAGTACGGCCTCAATGACTCCCACAGCGGCAACGCCTCGGTGCGAAACGATGATTCCATCTGGATCACGCCCACCGGCTGCTGCGCCGATACCCTCAGCAGCGGCGATCTGGTTGAGTGCCGCCTGGATGGCGTCATTGGCAAATCCGCTTCGATGGATGCCCGCCTGCATCTGGCGGTCTATCAGGCGAATCCCGAAACCCGCGCTCTGCTGCACAGTCATGGCCCCTATTCAGTGGCGATGACGATGGATAACGAGGAATTCCTGCCCGCTGATTTTGAGGGTCAGTTGTATTTCAGCCGGGTGCCGGTTTTGACCATCCCTTATGATCAGTATCAAGCCCGTTCGCCACGCATGGTCGCCGAGATTCTGGCCGACTATCCCATCGCGGTGGTGCGCGGCCACGGCGTCTACGCTTGCGCCAACAGCCTTAATCTGGCCTATAAATGGACCTGTTCGCTGGAACTGTCGGCAAAGACCGCCTTTATTGCTTTACAGGCGGGCAAGATTTAGCCCGTGATGAGAACGGGCGTGGCGGACGCATGACTCTTTATGGGTTTCTCGCGGTATTCAGCGGCGCCGGTTGCGGAGCCTGTCTGCGCTGGTGGCTGGGCATCGTCCTCAATCCGCTATTTCCAACGCTGCCGCTCGGCACCCTGGCCGCCAATCTGCTGGGCGGCTACCTGATCGGCGTCGCGGTCGCCCTGTTCTCGCTCAACGCCAGCCTGCCGCCGGAATTGCGGCTGCTGATTATTACCGGCTTCATGGGCGGATTGACCACGTTCTCCACCTTTTCCGCCGAGGTCGTCACCCTCATCAGTCGCGGCCAAATGAGTTGGGCGCTGGCGACAATGGCTGCTCACCTGCTGGGTTCGCTGACCCTCACTGCGCTGGGTATTCTGACCGTCCGCTGGCTGCTGTTGAAACCGTGAGCAACAGTGACGCACCGGCGCATCTGACCGGAGGATTGACGATGAACGGTTCCTTTCTCAGATTTTATGTCCGCGAAAATCAGCGTTGCCACGGGATTTTGCTGTGGGAATGGCTGCTGGAACAGGCCAACCGGATGGCGTTCGCGGCGGATCGGCCTTCCGGGCGATGGCTGGATTTGGCCGACATCATCAACTGCATGAAGATCACTTTTTCGAGCTGGCCGGAACGCTGACGGTTGAAGTTGAGTTCATCGTGACTGACGAAGAAGCCGCCCGCCTGCTCGATCTGCTGCGCACCGAAAAAATTCGGGTGTTCTATGCCCAAATCCCGGCGCAGTTTGCGATGACCGTGCCTGAATAATCCTCTTGGACTTTGGCTTACAGCAATGTAGAACAGGCATCTTGCCTCTTGCAAACGGGCTGAGAAGTTCGCGCTACGTCCCAAAGCGGAAGTCCTGATAGGATTATCAGACCCTTTTTCACCCGCAACGGAATCTGAGCGATGCTTGATCTTGCAACCACCCGCCTCGGCATCATTGGCCTGGGCTATGTCGGACTGCCGCTGGCGGTGGAATTCGGCAAGCAATTCCCTACCGTTGGCTTCGATATTAACGAAACCCGCATCCAGCAGTTGCAGGCGGGCGTAGACCACACCCTCGAAGTCACCGCTGATGAACTGCGTCAGGCCACGCAACTCCGCTACAGCCGCCAGATTGAAGATTTGACGGCGTGCAACGTCTACATCGTTACCGTGCCAACTCCAGTGGATACCTACAAGCGCCCGGATTTTCGCCCGCTGATCAGCGCCAGCACAACCGTAGGCAAAGTGCTAAAGCCGGGCGATGTGGCGATCTACGAATCCACAGTTTATCCCGGCGCGACCGAAGAAGTCTGCGCGCCGATTCTGGAGCGGGAATCGGGGTTGCGCTTCAACGTGGACTTTTTCGCCGGATACAGCCCCGAGCGCATCAATCCCGGCGACAAGGAACACCGGCTGACCACCATCCGTAAGGTGACCGCCGGTTCTACGCCCGAAGTGGCCGAGTTCGTGGACACGCTGTATCGGCGAATCATTACTGTGGGTACTCATCGCGCTTCCAGCATCCGGGTGGCGGAAGCGCCAAGGTCATTGAGAACACTCAGCGCGATGTCAACATTGCTCTGGTCAATGAACTGGCGCTGCTGTTCAACCGCCTGGGCATTGACACTGAGGAAGTGCTGCTGGCGGCTGGCTCCAAGTGGAATTTCCTGCCATTCCGGCCCGGCTTGGTCGGCGGCCATTGCATCGGCGTAGACCCGTACTACCTGACTTATAAAGCGCAGGAAATCGGCTATCACCCGGAGATGATTCTGGCGGGACGGCGCATCAACGACGGCATGGGCGCGCATGTAGTGCAGCGGGTGGTCAAGCTGATGAACCAGCGGCGGATTGCGGTCATGGACGCCAAGGTGTTAATCATGGGCCTGACTTTCAAGGAAAACTGCCCCGATTTGCGCAACACCCGCGTGGTGGACATCGTGCAGGAATTTCGCGATTACCACGCTAAAGTTGACGTGTATGACCCGTGGGTGAACGCCCAGGAAGCGCAACATGAATATGGCATTGAACCGCTGACTGAACTGCAAAATGGCGGCTATGACGCGATGGTTGTCGCGGTCGCGCACCGACAATTCCGCGAGATGGGCGTTGCGCGGATTCGCGCCCTGGGCAAACCGGATTCGGTGCTGTTCGATGTGAAGTATCTGTTGCCCGCCGATGCGGTGGACGGTCGCTTATGAAAATTCTGATTACTGGCAGTGCGGGCTTTATTGGCGCGGCCTTGTCGTTGCGGCTGCTGCAACGCGGCGATGAGGTCATCGGCTACGACAACCTGAACGACTATTACGACGTGACCCTGAAACAGGCGCGGTTGGCTCGGTTGCAGCCGCATCCGGGCTTTACCGACATTCGGGCCAGCCTGGAAGATCGGGCGGCATTGACCGAAGTCTTTGCCCCAGCATCGCCCGCAGCGGACCGGAGCGCACCCTCAACTATACGTTTGCACCAATCGACTCAGCGGCCGGCAGTCTTTTCAGCTACTCCGACAAAGAAGACAAACTCCAGCGACAGGATAAACTCGAACCCAAGTTGACTTGCCTGGACGCAGACCTGCCTGAACAAGCCGGAGCGATCATGCGAAAGCTCTATGAATTGCCTCCTACCGCCGGTCTACCGCTCACTATGACCGTCAGCAACCAGAAGGGTCAAAAGCAAGTAAACCTGAAGACCGACTCCATAGAACACAGGCAAACAGTCAGCCAGTCCGACTTCTCACCGCCGCCCGAATACGGAAAAACTCAGCTGAGCAAGCGCTTCTTTGTCTCAAAATCGCAGGCCGACTTCATGAACGAAATGTTCGACGGTATGGTGCGTACCAAATAGTGCAGCCCTGGCAGGAGCGATTCTCCTCGCCCTGAAAAACAATGCTAAGATCGGGACAGGCAGCTCAGGCAACCAAAAGCCATTCTCAATAAATTCCAGGAGACCCTATGCTCACAAGGGGTCTGAATACAGTCTACAAGATGGCGCTTACCATGAGCGTCTTGCTATCAGTTTCACCAGCGACCGGGCAAGCCCGTCCCCTGACAGGCACCGCTTCCAAAAGTCTTACTTTCCCAGCCGAGAGCATCGGCAAACTGAGCCTATTATCAAAGCATTGGCGACCCGGAGCCAACGCCGGCAGCCATGATGTACGCCTGGG
>JAAUTD010000028.1 GCA_012031845.1 Synechococcaceae cyanobacterium SM1_2_3 | reverse complement strand
ATTTGATGATGGTGGTCGGCAAAAAGGTCGAGGAATTGATTGCGCGGCTGGCGCAGAAGGCGCGGGCAGCGGGCATTCACCTGATTCTCGCCACTCAGCGCCCGTCAGTGGATGTCATCACCGGGCTGATTAAGGCCAATATCCCCACTCGCATCGCCTTTCAAGTGTCGTCGCGCATTGATTCCCGCACCATCCTGGATCAGATGGGCGCAGAACAGTTATTGGGTCATGGCGACATGCTCTATCTGCCGCCGGGCGCGGGGTTGCCGCAGCGGGTGCATGGCGCGTTCGTAGACGATCATGAAGTGACGCGGGTAGTGGACTATCTGCGGCAGACCGGCGCGCCGGAATATCGGGACGACGTGTTGGCCGGGAATGGCGAGGACAGCGAGAGCGGAGACGAAACCGAAAATGGCGGCGGCGGGCGCGGTGGCGAGATCGATCCGCTGTATGACGAGGCGGTTCGCATTGTTATTGAATCACGGCGGGCTTCAGTATCGGGGGTGCAGCGCCGCTTGCGGATTGGCTATAACCGGGCGGCGCGGCTGGTGGAGGATATGGAGTCGGCGGGCATTGTGGGGCCAGCGCAGCCGAATGGCAGCCGCGAGGTGCTGGCTCCGCCGCCGCGTTGATTATTATGTCCAGTCGCTTGAATGTTGATGACCGGCTTTCCAGTGATTTACCGCCTGGCTTTGCGTTACGTTTTGCCTATGGATATACTGAATTGCAATAATGCTGTTGCGATGATAAGCCGCCGGTCTCTTGAAATCCTTGCTGCTGAAGCAGAAACAACCGGCTGGACTGATTCGATAAGGACTTTTGCTGGTGTGGTGGAATGGTATACACACAGGACTTAAAATCCTGCGCCCTTCGCCGGGCTTGTGGGTTCGAGTCCCACCACCAGTACCAAATCCAGGCAGGTTTGCTTGACTTCGCTGGAAATCAACGGTCGTTAATTGCGTTGTGGCTTTTTCGACCGTCATTTTGTTGCCAATGAATTCATCAAGGCAATTCGATGCGCGGCGCTTCAGGGTTACGGCGAAACAGCGTGGCAACATGCCCAATTCGCTGGATCAGCGCAGAAGCGGTCGCTATGCAGATGTCTGCAATCATGGCTTCGCGAGTGGTTCGATCTTCCGCATTGACCCGGATTTTAATCAGCTCATGGTGATCCAGCGCCAGCAGAATTTCGTGCATGACCGCCGGAGTCACTCCGCTATCGCCTATGATGACCACCGGCTTGTAATGATGGGCCAAGGCTTTGAGATGACGCTTTTGTGGATTGCTGAGAGTCTGCATGGGAGAAACCGGACATGGCGAAAGAGACTGACAGTCTAGCGGGTCGCAAGGGAATGACGGTAGCTCCGAGTCCGCTGAATGAAGTCAAGCTGGAACTGGGCATTATTCTGACTATCGGCGCGTTATTGCTGCTGGTGCAGGGGCGCATCGTAGAGAGTCTGCTGGCGCAGCTCCTGGTGTTGGCGAGTTATGGGGCGCTAGGTCTGTTGTGGATCGTCATTCGCACCCGCAAAGTTATGGCGGCTGTCGCCCGCGATCAGGCGCAGCGTTCTGATGACGCGGACTAAAAGCAGCGCCCGCTGGTTGCGGGAGCATTTCACGGATGAATACGTCAAGCGCGCCCAGCAGGAAGGTTATCGTTCCCGCGCCGTCTACAAGTTGCTGGAGATTCATGAAAAGGATCGGCTGTTGCGGCCCGGCATGACTGTGCTGGATTTGGGCGCGGCGCCAGGGGGTTGGTCGCAGTTGGCTTCCCGGCGTGTTGGGGAACAAGGCGTGGTCATTGCGCTGGATATTTTGCCGATGGAGCCTTTGCCCAGAGTCGAGTGTATTCAGGGTGATTTCCGCGATTCGGTGGTGCTGAATCAATTACTGGATATTCTCGAAGGGCGTCCGGTTAACCTTGTAATTTCCGATATGGCGCCCAATACCAGTGGCATTAAGGCCGTGGATCAGCCGCATGGCATGTATCTGGCCGAACTTGCGCTGGATTTCGCTCGACAGTGTTTGCGGCCCGGCGGCGATTTTCTGGTCAAGATTTTTCAGGGCGAAGGCTTTGATGGTTTTCTGAAAGATCTGCGCACCGCCTTTGTAACCGTCGCTCCCCGCAAGCCGAAAGCATCTCGCGCCCGCAGCTCCGAACAGTATGTGCTGGCCAGGAACTATCGCGGGTGAACGGGTCTATGAATTTTGTGCTTTTTTCAGTGATCGCGTTTAATGGTTACAACGCGGATTTCTTTTAATTTCAATTTCTTTCTTGCAGTACTGAGGTGCATGCCTTGAACGACATGGTCAAGAATATCCTGTTGTGGGTGGTTATCGCGGTCGTGCTGATGTCGGTGTTCAACAGTTTTGGCCCCAAGGTAACGCCGTCTGCCCAGATGCCCTACTCGCAGTTCTTGCAGGATGCCAAACAGGGGCGGATCGCGCAGGTGACGATTGATGGCCGCACGATTCAAGGCCGCACCGGCAGCGGCGAACGCTTCACCACTTACAGCCCGGAAACCAGTAACAGCGCCATGATCGGCGATCTGCTGGCGCACGGAGTTGAGATCGAAGGTCAGCCGCCAGAAAAGCAGGGCTTGCTGATGCAGATTTTCATCTCCTGGTTTCCTATGTTGCTATTGATTGGCATCTGGGTGTTCTTTCTTCGCCAGATGCAAGGCGGCGGCGCCGGCCGTGGCGCCATGTCATTCGGCAAGTCCCGCGCCCGGATGATGGGCGAGGATCAGATTAAGATCACCTTTGCCGATGTCGCCGGGGTTGACGAAGCCAAGGAAGAAGTGGCTGAACTGGTGGAATTTCTGCGCGATCCGGGCAAGTTTCAGAAACTCGGCGGCAAAATTCCACGCGGTGTGCTGATGGTGGGATCACCCGGCACCGGTAAGACCTTGCTGGCCAAGGCGATTGCGGGTGAGGCGAAAGTGCCGTTTTTTCCATCTCCGGTTCCGATTTCGTTGAAATGTTCGTAGGCGTCGGCGCCTCGCGGGTGCGCGATATGTTCGAGCAGGCCAAGAAACATGCGCCGTGCATTATCTTCATTGATGAAATTGATGCGGTCGGTCGGCATCGCGGCGCCGGTTTGGGCGGCGGTCATGACGAGCGCGAACAAACCCTCAATCAACTGCTGGTGGAAATGGACGGCTTTGAAGGCAACGAGGGCATCATTGTCATCGCCGCCACCAATCGGCCCGACGTTCTCGACCCGGCGTTGCTGCGGCCTGGTCGTTTTGATCGCCAGGTAGTCGTGCCGCTGCCCGACGTGCGCGGACGTGAACAGATTCTCAAGGTTCATATGCGCAAGGTGCCGCTATCCGGCAACGTTAAACCGGCGGTGATCGCTCGGGGCACCCCCGGTTTTTCCGGCGCTGATCTGGCTAATCTGGTCAATGAAGCGGCGCTATTTGCCGCCCGTTCCAATAAGCGCGACGTGGATATGGAAGATTTCGAGAAGGCCAAGGACAAGATCATGATGGGGGCCGAGCGCAAGTCCATGGTGATGAGCGAAGACGAGAAGAAGCTCACCGCATATCACGAGGCCGGTCATGCGATTGTCGGGCGGCTGGTGCCGTCACATGACCCAGTCTACAAGGTCAGCATTATTCCGCGTGGCCGGGCGCTGGGCGTCACCATGTTCCTGCCGGAAGGCGACCGTTACAGCTTCAGCAAGCAGCGACTGGAAAGCCAGATATCCAGCCTGTTTGGCGGGCGGATCGCCGAAATCCTGATTTTCGGAGCAGATTTCGTCACCACCGGCGCCCAGAATGACATCGAACGCGCCACCGATATTGCTCGCAATATGGTGACCAAATGGGGTCTGTCGGATCGACTGGGGCCGCTGACCTATAGCGAAGACGATGGCGAAGTATTTCTGGGGCGGTCGGTGACTCGCCACAAGAATGTTTCTGATGAAACTGCGCATGTTATTGACGAGGAAATTCGGGCCACGATTAACCGTAATTACCAGCGATCCGAGCAAGTGTTGCGGGATCATCTGGATCAGTTGCATGCGATGGCTGATGCGCTGATCAAGTATGAGACCATTGATTCCGATCAAATTGACGACATTATGGCGGGGCGTCCGCCGCGTGAACCGGTCGAACCCGGCGCCGATCAGGAACCGCCGACGACCGGATCGCCGGTTGCTGTGGACAAGGATCGGGTGACTAAAAATCCGATTGGCGGTCCCGCCCGACAGCATTAAATCTCATGCTGCTTGACTGCGCGGGCAAGGTGCTTGATTTGAGCCAGCCCGTCGTCATGGGCGTCTTGAATATTACCCCTGATTCGTTCTCCGACGGCGGATGTTATTTTCAACTTGCTGACGCCTTGCGCCGCGCTGAAATCATGATCGCCGAAGGCGCGGCGATCATTGATGTTGGCGGAGAGTCCACCCGTCCAGGCGCACTGCCAGTCTCGGCTCAGGAAGAAATGGATCGGGTGTTGCCAGTGATTGAACGGCTGGCTCAGGAATGCCCAATACCCATCTCGGTGGATACCAGCCAGCCCGACGTCATGCGCGAAGCGGCAGGGGTTGGCGCGGGCTTGATTAACGAT
This sequence comes from Synechococcaceae cyanobacterium SM1_2_3, assembly GCA_012031845.1. Lineage (GTDB taxonomy): Bacteria > Pseudomonadota > Gammaproteobacteria > Competibacterales > Competibacteraceae > Contendibacter. The sequence goes on along the minus strand of JAAUTD010000028.1, from coordinate 15,646 downwards.
GTGCGGGCGCTGCGCCTGCCAGGCGCACTGGAAGCCGCGTCGGCCAGCGGATTACCCGTCTGTTTGATGCACATGCGCGGCGAGCCGACCATCATGCAGCGGGAACCGCATTACGCTGATGCGGTGAGTGAAGTTCATGGGTTTCTGGCAGAGCGGGTTTGTGTTTGCGAACGCGCTGGCATCCCTCGCGACCGGATTCTGGTGGACCCTGGTTTTGGTTTTGGCAAGACTCTGCAACATAACCTGTCCTTACTCCGGCATCTGCGCCGCTTTACCCATTTGGCCGCTGGAATTCTGGTCGGCATCTCCCGCAAAAGCATGATCGGCGCGGTGCTGGATGCGCCAGTCGGTGAGCGGCTAAGCGGCAGCCTGGCTGCCGCCGTGATCGCCGCCTGGCAAGGGGCGAATATCATTCGCACCCACGATGTCCACGAAACCGTGCAAGCCTTGCGGGTTTGCGCTGCGGTGCAGGCAATAGCTTGATTTGGAACTGTGCCGGGGTGATGGCGAACGTCGAGTCTCATCGCCGCTATAATCCCTAATCGTGCTAAAACTAGGGAGATTACAGGATGGGAAAACGCTTCTTCGGTACCGATGGCATTCGTGGACGGGTCGGCGAATATCCGATTACTGCTGAATTCATGTTGAAACTGGGATGGGCGGCAGGGCGAGTCTTGCAGACCGAAGGGTTCAACAAGGTTTTGATTGGCAAAGATACCCGTATTTCCGGTTACATGTTTGAATCTGCTTTGGAGGCTGGCTTATCCGCCGCCGGCGTCAATATTGCTCTGCTGGGGCCGATGCCAACGCCGGGCATTGCCTATCTGACTCGGACGCTACATGCCTGCGCCGGCATTGTGGTCAGCGCATCCCACAATCCCTACTATGATAATGGCATTAAATTCTTCTCCCGCAATGGACAGAAGTTGCCGGATGCTGTTGAAACCCGTATTGAGGAACTGCTGGAACAACCCTTGGTGACTGCGGATCCCGACGCTTTGGGCAAAGCGGAGCGCATTGTTGATGCGGCTGGTCGCTATATTGAATTCTGTAAAAGCACGGTTCCGCCTTACACCAGTCTGGCGGGCATGAAAATAGTGGTGGATTGTGCGCATGGCGCTACCTATCACATTGCACCGAGCGTATTCAGCGAACTGGGTGCGACGGTCATCCCCATCGGCGTCACCCCCAATGGACTGAATATCAATCTGGACTGTGGTTCGACCAAGCCCGCCTTGTTGTGCGAAACTGTTCAGCAGCAGAACGCCGATTTGGGGATTGCTTTCGATGGCGACGGCGACCGGGTGATCATGGTTGATCATCGCGGTGAAGTGCTGGATGGCGATGAACTGTTATTCGTCATTGCCCGCGATCGCTTGCGCACCGGCAGCCGATTTAACGCGGTGGTGGGCACGCTGATGACCAATCTGGGGCTTGAAATGGCCTTGCGGGCGCTTGGGCTTGATTTGCACCGGGCCAAGGTTGGGGATCGCTATGTCATGGATCGCTTGCAGGCGGAAAATCTGATTCTGGGCGGTGAGGGTTCAGGTCATATCATTTGTCTGGATCGAACGACGACCGGTGACGGTATTATTTCGGCCTTACAGGTGCTATCGGCCATGTTGCAATCCGGTAAAAACCTGCACGATCTCAAGGTAGGCATGAGCAAATATCCACAGTCTTTGATCAATGTTTCGGTCACTGGAACAGTCGATTTGCAGCGGACATCGATTCAGGATGCAGTCCGTGTGGTAGAAAGCCAACTGGGTGACAACGGTCGGGTTTTACTGCGGGCGTCCGGGACGGAACCGGTAGTGCGGGTCATGATTGAAGGGGTAGATGCCCGTGTGGTTGAGCGCCATGCCCTGGAACTGGCTAATGTCGTTCGGGATGCGTTATCAGCGTGATTGATTTTCAGGTGCGGAATCCGTAAGCTTGCCCGGATTTTTCGCCGTGGAGAAGAATGACATGCGCCGTAAGCTGGTGGCTGGAAACTGGAAAATGAATGGCTCGCTGAACAGTACCCGCGAGTTGCTGCAAGGAATATGCGATGGCGCCGCTGAGGTGGCTGCTGTGGAATTGGCGGTGTTTCCCCCCTTTGTGTACTTGGGCGTCGTCGAACAGCAATTGTCCGGATCAGCCGTCAAATGGGGCGCTCAGAATCTGTGTGACAAGGCATCTGGGGCTTATACCGGCGAGATTGCCGGGCCGATGCTGAACGATTTTAACTGCACTTATGTGATTGTTGGTCACTCGGAGCGTCGCACTCTGTATGGTGAAAGTGATCAAGTCGTTGCAAACAAGTTCGCCGCTGCCCGCAAATTTGGTCTTAAGCCTGTTTTGTGCGTCGGTGAAACGCTCGACGAGCGTGAGCAGGGCGTCACGGAGTCTGTGGTCGAGCGGCAGCTCAAAGCGGTACTCGATCTGGAGGGAATTAGCAGTTTTGCTGATGCAGTGATTGCCTATGAGCCAGTGTGGGCGATTGGCACTGGCCGAACGGCTACCTCTGCGCAAGCACAGGAAGTTCACGCCTTTATTCGCGCCAAGCTGGCTGATCTCGATACGGAACTAGCCAGCAAAGTTCGCATTCTGTACGGTGGTAGCGTCAAGGGATCCAATGCTGCTGAGTTGCTGGCGATGCCCGATATTGATGGCGGGCTGGTTGGCGGCGCATCGCTGGATGTCAAGGATTTTCTGGCGATTGCCAAGGCCGGTTGTTAAGCGCCCGCTATGGTTCATACTCTGATACTTGTTGCTCATGTTGTAGTCGCTCTTGCGTTAATTGCGTTGGTGCTTCTGCAACAGGGTAAAGGCGCTGATGCTGGAGCGGCTTTTGGCAGCGGCGCTTCTTCAACCATGTTTGGATCGCAGGGTTCAGCGTCTTTTCTGAGTCGCACTACTGCTGTTTTAGCGACAACCTTTTTCGTAACCAGCCTAACTTTGGCCTATTTTTCAACGCAGACTTCAGCGCCTAAGAGTGTTGTTGAGCGGGTTGAACTGGAAAGATCGATTGAAGAGCCATTGAAACCGGTTAGCAGTCCTTCGGATGTGCCACAGTTGCCGCAGAAATAAATAACTCAATGGGCTGGTTTTAATGTATTACGCCGATGTGGTGGAACTGGTAGACACGCTAGCTTGAGGGGTTAGTGGCGCAAGCCGTGCCGGTTCGAGTCCGGCCATCGGTACCATATAGATGTAGAGGATTTGATGTTCCAATCTTCTATAAGGCAATAGCAAAGTGCTTGTTTTTTCTAGCGTCAGGCTGTTTGCAGCGTTTTTATTCTGGATCGCCATTTTTAAGGTATAACTTTCAATGCTATCCAATTACCTTCCAGTTTTGATCTTCATCATCATTGCCTTCATAGCAGGCGTCGCTATGGTTAGCCTTGGCTATTTCCTGGGTCCCAGTCGCCCCGATAGCGCAAAACTTTCGCCTTATGAGTGTGGCTTTGAATCGTTTGAAGATGCGCGGATGAAATTTGATGTCCGCTATTATTTGGTGGCTATTTTATTTATTATCTTCGACCTGGAAATTGCCTTTCTGTTTCCTTGGGCAATCGTGCTGAAACAAATAGGGTTGTTTGGCTTTGGGGCGATGGCGATTTTTCTCGGTATTCTGGTGGTCGGCTTCATTTATGAGTGGAAGAAGGGGGCCTTGGAATGGGAATAGAAGGTATACTCGAAAAGGGCGTAGTAACTACTACGGCCGACAAGCTGATCAATTGGGCGCGCACCGGATCAATGTGGCCCATGACGTTTGGTCTGGCCTGCTGCGCGATGGAAATGATGCATGCAGGCGCTGCGCGCTACGATCTGGATCGGTTTGGCATCGTGTTTCGGCCCAGCCCACGCCAGTCTGATGTTATGATTGTGGCGGGTACTCTGTGCAATAAGATGGGTCCAGCTTTTCGAAAGGTCTATGACCAAATGGCCGAGCCGCGTTGGGTTATATCAATGGGATCGTGCGCAAATGGTGGTGGTTATTACCATTACTCTTATGCCGTAGTGCGCGGTTGTGACCGTATTGTGCCAGTGGACATTTATGTGCCGGGTTGCCCACCGACTGCTGAAGCCCTTTTGTACGGTATTATTCAGTTGCACAATAAAATTCGTCATACCAACACCATAGCGCGTTGAGAAAATACCTCATGGCCGACGCTCTCCAGAATCTTGTTGAAAAACTCCAAGCCCGGTTTGGTGAAGATTTGCTGGAATGCAAACTGAACCGTGGAGAGGTTTCCATAGAAATCTCGCCCTCCAAGTCCACCCAAATACTTACAACGCTTAGAGATGAAACTGGCTTTGCTTTTGAGCAGGTCATGGATATATGCGGGGTTGATTACTCGACTTATGGTGAAGTGGAATGGGCGACGAACGAATCAACCAATAAGGGATTCAGTCGCGGAGTTTCAAGGCGGTCAACTGATCAGGATTCATCGCTACTTAAAAACAGTGATGACCAAGTTGATGTTGGCGGACGTCGCTTTGCTGCTGTCTATCAGCTATTGTCTGTTTCTCTAAATCAGCGAGTACGGGTTCGCATCTTTGCTGAAGATGATGACTTGCCAGTCGTGCCTTCCGTTGTCAATATCTGGGCGTCAGCAACTTGGTATGAGCGCGAAGCCTTTGATTTATTTGGCATCGTATTCGAGGGCCATCCCGATCTGCGCCGCATCCTTACTGATTATGGTTTTATCGGTCATCCTTTCCGTAAAGACTTTCCGTTGATTGGTCATGTCGAGATGCGGTATGACCCGGAGCGTGGGCGCGTGGTTTACGAGCCTGTCAGCATTGATCCGCGGGTATTAGTGCCCCGTGTTATCCGCAAGGATCACCGTTATCTGTCCGGATCGCACTGAAGGAAAGTTCCTAATGCCTGAAATTCGTAACTACACCCTGAACTTTGGGCCGCAACATCCTGCTGCTCATGGCGTACTCCGCTTGGTGCTGGAACTGGATGGCGAAGTAGTGCAGCGCGCCGATCCCCATATTGGTTTGCTGCATCGCGCTACTGAGAAGCTGGCCGAGAGCAAGCCCTATAATCAGAGCATTGGCTACATGGATCGGCTTGATTATGTATCCATGATGTGTAATGAACACGGTTATGTGCTGGCTATTGAGAAGCTATTAGGCATTCAGCCGCCATTGCGGGCGCAATATATCCGGGTTATGTATGCGGAGATTACCCGACTTCTAAATCACCTTTTGTGGATTGGTGCGCACGGCCTAGATATTGGGGCCATGACCATGTTCATTTATGCCTTCCGTGAACGTGAAGACTTGCTGGACTGTTATGAGGCGGCATCTGGCGCCCGGCTGCACGCCACTTATTTTCGGGTGGGTGGGGTTTATCGTGATCTGCCGAATGCGATGCCTAAATATGAGTATGAGCATTCCAGTCGTCATACTAAAAAAGAAGTGGATGATCGTAATGTGATCCGTCAAGGCTCCTTGCTTGATTTTATTAGCGTATTCACTGATCAATTTCCTCAGCGAGTAGATGAATATGAAACACTGCTGACGGATAATCGAATTTGGAAACAGCGGACCGTAGGTATTGGCGTGGTGACTCCTGAACGTGCGCTCCAATTGGGTTTCACTGGACCGATGTTGCGCGGATCGGGCATTGCCTGGGATTTGCGCAAGAAGCAGCCTTATGATGTTTATGATCAAATGGATTTTGACATTCCGGTTGGCGTCAATGGCGATTGCTATGATCGGTATTTGGTCAGGGTTGAGGAGATGCGCCAGTCCAACCGCATCATCAGACAGTGTGTTCAGTGGCTTAAGGAAAATCCGGGTCCGGTCATGATTGAGGACTACAAGGTCGCGCCGCCAAAGCGTGAAACCATGAAGGCCGACATGGAAGCCCTGATTCATCATTTCAAATTGTTTACAGAAGGCTATTGTGTGCCGGAAGGCGAAGTCTATGTCGCCACCGAACATCCTAAAGGCGAGTTTGGGGTTTATCTGATTTCTGATGGGGCGAATAAGCCTTATCGCGTCAAGATTCGGGCGCCGGGCTTTGCGCATCTGTCATCAATGGATGAAATGGCTCGCGGTCACATGCTGGCCGATGTCGTAGCCATTATCGGTACTCAGGACATCGTCTTCGGGGAGATTGACCGCTAATGAGTGTTCGCAAGAGTGATTTGCTGTCTGCCCATGCCCGTGCGGAAATTGACCACTGGTTGGCTCGTTATCCTTCTGATCAAAAGCAATCGGCTGTTTTGGCTGCCCTGCGCGAAGCGCAGCATGAAAACGGCGGCTATCTCACTACCGATCTGATGGATGCGGTGGCCGATTATTTGGCGATGCCGCCGATTGCGGTTTACGAAGTCGCCAGCTTTTATTCAATGTTCGAGACCAAGCCGGTGGGTCGCAACCATATTGCGGTTTGCACCAACATCTCGTGTATGTTGCGCGGCAGCGAAACAGTGCTGGCTTATATTGAAAGAAAACTCGGCATCAAGTTGGGTGACAGCACCCCGGATGGCAAGTTTTATCTTAAAAGGGAAGAAGAGTGTCTTGCGGCCTGCTGCGGAGCGCCAATGATGCAGGTGAATCATATCTACTACGAGCATCTGACTCCCGAAAGGTGGATCAGGTGCTTGATAGTTTGGAGTAACCGGCTATGGCTAATGAAGTCTGCTTTCTGACACTGGGTCTGGATCGGCCTTGGTCGCTTGAAACCTACATGAGCGTTGGCGGTTACGAGGCTTGGAAAAGGGTGCTGGCGGGGCAGTTGACGCCTGAGCAACTAATTGATGAAGTTAAAAATCTGGCCTGCGCGGGCGTGGCGGCGCAGGCTTTCCGGCAGGGCTGAAATGGACCTTCATGCCGCGTAATGCGCCAGTGCAAAAATATATTGTCTGCAATTCTGACGAGTCCGAGCCGGGAACCTGCAAGGATCGGGATATTCTCCGGATCAATCCTCATGCGCTGGTTGAGGGCATGGCGATTGCGGGCTATGCAATTGGCGCCACAGTCGGTTACAACTACATGCGTGGCGAATTTCTGGATGAACCTTATCAGCGGTTTGAGAACGCTGTAAAGGAAGCCTACGCGGCAGGTTTGCTGGGCAGGAATATCCAGAATTCTGGAATTGATTTTGATCTGTATCCGACTTTGGGCGCTGGCGCGTATATCTGTGGCGAGGAAACTGCTCTGCTGGAATCCCTGGAGGGCAAGAAAGGTCAGCCGCGCTTCAAGCCGCCCTTTCCAGCCAGCTACGGTTTATATGGTCGGCCGACCACGATTAACAACACGGAAACCCTGTCTTCAGTGCCTGCGATTATTCGCAAGGGTGGTGAGTGGTTTGCCGGTTTGGGCACTGCCAACGCGGGTGGCGTCAAGCTTTTCTCAGTCTCTGGTCATGTTGAAAAGCCGGGCAATTTTGAAATATCGCTGGGAACTTCCTTTGCTGATCTGCTGGCTTTGGCGGGTGGAGTATGGAAGGGACGCACACTGAAAGCCGTTATTCCAGGGGGTTCTTCAGTTCCAGTGGTTCCTGGTGATGTCATGTTGAAAGCCAACATGGATTACGATTCGGTAGTCAAGGTCGCGGGTTCGATGCTCGGATCGGGCGCGGTGATCGTGATGGATGAAACCACTGACATGGTCAAGGTGCTGCAACGGATTTCCCGATTTTATTTCTCGGAATCCTGTGGTCAATGTACGCCCTGCCGCGAAGGAACTGGATGGCTATACCGGATGATCACCCGCATTGTCGAGGGCAAGGGTCGACCTGAGGATCTGGATTTGCTGGATAGCGTGGCCAGCCGCATTGAGGGTCACACAATTTGTGCGCTGGGAGATGCAGCAGCCATGCCGGTCAGGAGCTTCGTCAAGCATTACCGTCATGAATTCGCCTATTACATAGAACATAAGCGCAGCATGGTTGTCGGTGCGACAGCTTTGACCGCGTAAGTCCTCGAAACCTGCCACATGGTCGCAATGGGTAAAAGATGAGCGAGGAATGGGTCAATATTGAAGTGAATAGCATCCCGTTGAAGGCGCGTAAGGGCGCGATGCTCATTGAAGTCACTGACGCCGCGGGTATTGCAATCCCCCGCTTCTGTTACCACAAGAAGCTTTCCATCGCCGCCAACTGCCGAATGTGTCTGGTCGAGGTTGAGCGGGCGCCCAAGCCCTTGCCCGCTTGCGCGACGCCCGTGATGGAAGGGATGAAGGTGTATACCGAGTCGCCTAAGGCTCTGGCTGCGCAAAAGGGAACGATGGAGTTCCTGCTCATTAATCATCCGTTGGACTGCCCGATTTGTGATCAGGGCGGCGAATGTGAGTTGCAGGATGTGGCGCTCGGTTATGGCGGCGATGTGTCGCGCTTTGCCGAGCGCAAGCGGGTAGTCAAGGACAAGGATGTTGGCCCTCTGATCGCTACAGACATGACCCGCTGCATTCACTGCACCCGTTGTGTGCGTTTCGGCGATGAAATTGCCGGTCTGCGTGAATTAGGCGCTACCGGTCGTGGTGAAAACGTGGAAATCGGCACCTATGTGGCTCACAGCGTGGTTTCGGAACTGTCGGGCAATGTCATTGATCTTTGTCCGGTCGGCGCCCTAACTGCTAAACCCTCAAGGTACCACGGACGCTCTTGGGAATATGTGCAACACGCGGCGATTGCCCCGCATGATTCCATCGGCTCCAACATTTTCATTCATACCCTGCGCGGCAAGGTGATGCGGGTCGTGCCACGTGAGAACGAATCCATCAACGAAACCTGGATTTCTGACCGGGATCGCTATAGCTACGAAGGGATTTATAGCGATGATCGCTTGGTTAAGCCATTGATCGATCATTTCGAGGTGGACTGGGAAACTGCTTTGGGCGCAACAGTTAAGAGCCTGAAGGATGTGATCGCCCGGCATGGCGCTGACGCCGTTGGCTTCCTGGTCTCGCCATCCGCGACGGTCGAGGACTTGTATTTGGCGCAGAAATTGGCGCGTAGCTTGGGCGTCGCCAACATCGATCACCGGTTGCGGCAGGCTGATTTCAGCGATCAGGATGTTGCGCCCGTGTTTCCCTGGTTAGGACAAGACTTGCAAGAGCTGGAAAAGACTAGGGCTGCGCTATTAATAGGCTCCAATGTGCGGATGGAGCAGCCGCTGGCGGGTCATCGTTTGCGTAAGGCAGCGCTGGCAGGCGGCCAGATGATGTTGATCAACCCACGTGACTTTGAGTTTTTGTTCCCGACAGCGGCGAAGGTAATTGCTAATCCTGTCGGCGTGGTGAAATCGCTGGCGGGTGTGGCTCAAGCGGTTGCGGAATTGAAGAACGAATCTACGCCCGATAGTTTGGCTGACCTCATCACCCGGACGCCGGTGGGCGACGTCGAGCGGTTAATGGCTGCCCATCTGGTTAATCATGCGCCTGCTACGGTTCTCCTGGGTAATCTGGCGGTGTCCCATCCGGCTTTTTCCCAGTTGCGGGCGCTGGCGGGCTTTATAGCCCGGTGCAGTGGCGCTCGGCTCGGCTATCTGCCGGAAGCCGCCAATTCGGCGGCGGGTTGGCTGGTCGGCGCTTTGCCGCACCGGTTGCCGGGGGGCAAGCCCGCGCCAGCATCAGGTCTGGATGCGCGAGCCATGCTGGAATCACCGCGCAAAGCCTATGTCCTGATTGGAGTTGAGCCAGAGCTGGATTGCTGGGATGGCGCGGCTGCGCTGAAAGCCATGCAGTCTGCTGAATTTGTAGTATCGATTAGCCCTTACAGCAATGCAGCCGGTTATGTCAAAGTCAGTCTGCCAGTAGCAACCTTTGCTGAAACATCGGGTACTTATGTGAATGCCGAGGGCCGTTGGCAGAGCTTCCAGGGCGCCAGCAAGCCGTTTGGCGAAGCGCGTCCAGCGTGGAAAGTGTTGCGGGTTCTAGGCAATTTGTGTGGATCACCCGGTTTCGATTATTTAAGTTCAGAGGATGTGCTAGGCGAAGCGCGGAGCGCTGTCGGTGCTATTGATCTGGATAATACCCTGGATAGTAGTCGGGTAGTTTCAACCCTGCTGCCGCAGGCATCGCATGATAGATTGCTTAGAATTGCCGACGTGCCTATCTACGCAGTAGATTCGCTAGTGCGTCGCGCCCGCTCGTTGCAGTCAAGCCCGTTGGCGCGTCCTGCTGAAGTGCGACTGCATCCCGACGTGGCTGAGCAATTAGGTGTGGTAGGGCGAGAGCGGGTTCAAGTGCGTCATAACGGCGTAGCGGTCGATTTGCCATTGGTGCTGGATGAGGGCATACCCGTGGGTTGCGCCTGGATTCCGGCAGGGTTGTCCGCCAGTATTATGCTGGGGCCGGCAGTAGGGCCAGTGTTCATCCAATAACAACCAGGACGCCGGATCATGGAAACGCTGCTGACCCTTATTGTTATCCTGCTCAAAATTGTTGCTTTGCTGATGCCCTTGCTGTTGGGCGTGGCCTATCTAACTTTTGCTGAGCGCAAGATCATTGGTTATATGCAGGTGCGGATCGGCCCGAACCGGGTTGGTCCCAACGGCTGGTTGCAGCCTATCGCTGATGCCCTGAAGCTGATGTTCAAGGAAATTATCATCCCGACGCGGGCTGATCGCTTTCTGTTTCTCCTGGCCCCAGTATTGTCATTTGGCCCAGCCCTGGCAGCTTGGGCGGTGATTCCGTTTGGTGACGGCATGCTCATTTCCCATCTGGACGCGGGCCTGCTCTATTTGTTGTCCCTCACCTCGCTCGGCGTCTACGGCGTCATCATTGCGGGCTGGTCTTCAAACTCTAAATACGCCTTTCTCGGCGCGATGCGGTCAGCGGCGCAGATTGTCTCCTACGAAATCGCAATGGGTTTTGCCTTGGTGGGCGTTCTTATGGCCGCTGGCAGCCTGAATTTGAATCAGATCGTATTGGCGCAACAGGGTAGTCTTTTGCATTGGTTCTGGCTGCCGCTGTTCCCTTTATTTTTGGTGTACTTTATTTCTGGTGTCGCTGAAACCAACCGTGCTCCTTTTGATGTCGCTGAAGGCGAGTCGGAAATTGTAGCTGGCTTCCATGTAGACTATTCCGGGATGGCTTTCGCTGTGTTCTTTTTAGCGGAATACGCCAACATGATTTTGGTGTCGGCGTTGGCATCTACCCTGTTTCTGGGTGGCTGGTTGTCGCCGTTTGAAGGTATTCCACTGCTGGGCAGTCTGTTTGCCTTCGTACCTGGCGCGCTGTGGCTGGTGTTAAAGATTTCATTCCTGCTGCTGTTTTTTCTATGGTTCCGCGCTACTTTCCCTCGCTATCGCTACGATCAGATCATGCGACTCGGCTGGAAGGTTTTTATTCCGGTAACCTTGGTCTGGCTGGTGGTTATTGCATTGGGTGTACTGGCGAATTTGGGGCCGTGGTTTGATTGAGAACGGAGAAAGCAAATGAATACCCTGAACACCCTTAAGCACTACTTCAAGAGCTTTTTGTTATGGGAACTGCTGCTTGGCTTGCAGGTTACCGGGCGCTATATGTTCGCCAAGAAGATTACGGTGCAATACCCGGAAGAAAGAACCCCGCTGTCGCCACGGTTTCGCGGGCTTCACGCCTTGCGCCGCTATCCGAATGGTGAGGAACGCTGCATTGCCTGCAAGCTCTGTGAAGCCGTTTGCCCAGCGCTGGCTATTACCATTGAGTCAGAACAGCGACCTGATGGCTCTCGCCGCACGACCCGCTACGAGATTGATTTATTCAAGTGTATTTACTGTGGTTTTTGCGAGGAGTCCTGTCCAGTGGATTCCATTGTGGAAACCCGGGTATTTGATTACCACTTTGAGAAGTGCGGCGAACACATTATGACCAAGCAAAAGCTGCTCGCGCATGGCGACCGGTGGGAAGCACAAATCGCTGCTGACCGGGCCGCTGACGCGGCCTATCGCTAGTCAGCGTCCATTGCCTAGAATCAATAAAACGGGTTTGCTCATGGGATTTGAAAAATTTCTATTCTACGTCTTTGCCCTTATCCTGGTGTTATCGGCGGTACGGGTTATTACAGTGCGTAATCCGGTTCATGCTGCATTATTTCTGGTTCTGGCATTTGTAAACAGTGCTGCGCTCTGGTTATTGCTTGAGGCCGAGTTCCTGGCTATTGTCTTGGTGTTGGTTTATGTAGGCGCAGTCATGGTCCTGTTCCTGTTTGTAATCATGATGCTGGATATCAATAGTGCGCCACTGCGAGAAGGCTTTGCCCGATATCTCCCGGTTGGATCGGTGGTAGCATTGATTATCGTCATTGAAATGGCGCTGGTGGTGGGTTCCAGTTATTTCAGTACGGATCGCTATAAGCTTGCCCCGCACGCCGCTGACTATAGCAACACTCAGGAATTAGGCAGTGTCCTGTATACCTTCTATGTTTATCCGTTTGAGATTGCTTCGGTAATCCTGCTAGTTGCAATTATCGCTGCCATCTCACTGACCATGCGACGGCGAGATGGAGCTAAACCCAGGATCCCGCATGGCAAGTCCGGGTCTCACGAGATGACCGGGTGCGACTGGTGCGCATGGCTCCTGATAAGAAGATGTAAAACGCCGGGCGAGCTATTGACATTATTAGGGTTGCTCGCCCGTTTCTGACCGATTTTCACCATTCCAATAACTCAAGGCGGGGGATAGATGATCGCGCTTACTGACTATCTCGTACTCGGAGCGATCCTCTTTTGTCTCAGCGTGGCCGGCATCTTTCTAAACCGGAAGAACGTCATTATCCTGCTGATGTCGATTGAGCTAATGCTATTGGCGGTGAATTTCAATTTCATCGCTTTTTCACGTTTTCTCGACGACACCACGGGCCAGGTTTTTGTTTTTTTTATCCTGACCGTGGCGGCAGCCGAGTCGGCTATCGGCTTGGCTATTCTGGTGGTGCTATTTCGCAACCGTGGCACTATTAATGTCGCTGACCTCGACACGCTGAAAGGCTAGCCTCGCATGCAAAACATCTATCTTGGGATTGTGCTTGCGCCGCTAATAGGCGCGATCATCGCTGGTCTGTTTGGCCATAGGATTGGTCGTTCCGGCGCGCACTGGGTTGCTATTATTGGAGTGGCACTCTCTTTTCTGCTGTCGTTGTTTGTCCTCCAACACCATGTGCTGAATGGCGCTGAACCCTACAATGGTTCAGTTTATACATGATGATGATTGAAGGCATTCGCTTGGAGGTAGGCTTTCTGGTTGACAGCCTGACAGCCGTCATGATTACCACAGTCACATTCGTTTCTCTGATGGTGCATATCTATACCATTGGTTATATGCATGACGATGATGGCTACCAGCGGTTCTTTAGTTATATCGCGTTATTTACTTTTGCGATGTTGATGCTGGTGATGGCGAATAATTTCCTGCAATTGTTCTTTGGCTGGGAAGCAGTCGGACTGGTGTCTTATTTGCTCATTGGTTTCTGGTATAAGCGGGAAAGCGCTATTTACGCCAATATGAAGGCGTTTTTGGTGAACCGTGTGGGCGATTTTGGTTTCCTGCTGGGGATCGCCGCAGTGCTGATGGCGTTCAACAGTCTGGATTATGCCGATGTGTTTGCCGCTGCTCCGTTGATGTCGAGCATGACAGTGCAGGTTATTCCCGGTGTTGACTGGTCGCTGATGACCATGACCTGTATTCTGCTGTTCATCGGAGCAATGGGTAAATCGGCCCAGGTGCCGTTGCATGTATGGTTGCCTGATTCGATGGAAGGCCCGACGCCAATTTCGGCGCTGATTCATGCTGCGACTATGGTTACTGCGGGTATTTTTATGGTGGCGCGGATGTCGCCACTGTTTGAATTGTCGCCGACCGCGCTGAGCGTGGTGCTGGTGATTGGTTCAATTACGGCGCTGTTCATGGGTTTCCTGGGCGTTATCCAGAATGACATCAAGCGAGTGGTGGCCTATTCGACCCTTTCACAACTGGGCTATATGACCGTAGCGCTTGGAGTATCCGCTTATTCAGCCGCCATTTTCCATTTAATGACCCATGCCTTTTTCAAGGCGTTGTTATTCCTAGGTGCTGGCTCGGTCATTATTGCCATGCACCACGAGCAGGATATTCGCAAGATGGGTGGGCTGTGGAAATATATGCCGATTACTTGGGCGACTTTCCTGATTGGCACTTTGGCATTAATCGGCACTCCAGGTTTCGCCGGATTTTATTCCAAGGACAGCATTATTGAGGCGGTGCATGCTTCACAGATTCCCGGTGCAGGCTTTGCCTATTTCGCAGTCATGCTCGGCGTGTTTGTAACATCGCTTTATTCTTTCCGGCTGTACTTCCTAGTCTTCCACGGCAAGGAGCGCATGGATCACCATACTCAGCAACATCTGCATGAAACTCCTGCGGTAGTGACAGCGCCATTGATATTGTTGGCTATTCCATCGGTGTTTATCGGCGCCATAACCATTGAGCCAATGCTATTCGGAGATGTGTTCAAAGGTGTTATCACAGTCTCTCCAGAACGCCATGTGCTGGGTCATCTGGCCGAGCACTTTCATGGAGCGTTGAACTTTGCACTTCATGGTTTGACCGGATTGCCATTCATTCTGGTTCTTGCCGGTTTGGGCTGCGCCTGGTATCTCTACATGCTCAAGCCTGAAATGCCGGGACTGATTCGGCAACACGCCGAGCCGCTATACCGGATTCTCGACAACAAGTACTACTTTGATCAGCTTTATCAGCGGTTCTTTGCCAATGGCAGTTGCCATATGGGAATTGCGCTATGGAAATATGCTGACGCCGGATTGATTGATGGAGTGCTGGTTAATGGATCGGCTGGTCTGGTGGGCTGGGTTTCATCAGTGACCCGGCGACTGCAATCCGGCTATTTGTATCACTATGCGTTTGCAATGATCATCGGTTTATTGATCCTGCTGACTTGGTTTGTCACCCGCTAACCTGGAAGAAGAAAACCATGCTGTCGGAACTGCCTTTGCTGAGTTTTGCCATCTGGTTCCCGATTCTCGGTGGCGTTGCGGTGTTGTTTGTGGGTGATGAAAGCCCCGGACGCGCCAAGGCGCTGGCCTTGACGGTGGCAATTCTGAGCTTTTTGATCAGTCTTCCCCTGTACACGCTGTTCGATTCCACAACGGCGGCGATGCAGTTTCAGGAATTTGCGCCGTGGATTCCGGCGTTTTCCGTCAATTACCACTTGGGTGTGGATGGATTCTCCATGCCGCTGATCCTGCTGACGGCATTTATAACCGTACTGGTGGTTATTGCGGGCTGGGAAGTGGTGCAGTATCGGGTCGCCCAGTACATGGCGGCTTTTCTGATCATGGAAGGGCTGATGATTGGGGTGTTCGCCGCTCTCGACGCCTTGCTGTTCTATGTGTTTTTTGAGGCGATGCTGATTCCGATGTTCCTGATTATTGGCATCTGGGGCGGTCCACGCCGGGTTTACGCTACGCTCAAATTTTTCCTGTATACCTTTTTGGGTTCGGTGTTCATGCTGATCGCCCTGATCTACATGTACAACCAGGCCAGCAGTTTCGCGATTCTGGATTTCCATAAGCTGCCGCTGAGCATGACCGAGCAGACCCTCATCTTCTTCGCTTTCCTGCTGGGCTTCTCGGTCAAGGTGCCGATGTTTCCGGCTGCATACCTGGTTGCCCGACGCCCATGTCGAGGCGCCTACTGGCGGTTCGGTCATCCTGGCGGC
>JAAUTD010000305.1 GCA_012031845.1 Synechococcaceae cyanobacterium SM1_2_3 | reverse complement strand
GATCGCGGCATGGCCGACCAAACTGGCGCTGGCGCCCCTGCTGGCGGAACGAATTATCGCCCTGTTGCCGACTCTCGATGTGCAACCGCAGCCGCTGAATTTACAAATGCTGGCGGACTGGCCGCGCCCGGAAATCGCGCCGCCGCCGTGGGATTGGGAGCATTTGCAATGGAGTTGAAACCGCTGGGCGCAACCGGTTTACAGGTCAGTCCATTGGGCTTGGGCACGGTGAAACTGGGCCGCAATCAGGGCGTGAAATATCCGCAACCCTTCGAGTTGCCGTCAGATCGGGAGGCGCTGGCGCTGCTGGATTTAGCTTGGGAACTGGGGATCAATCTGCTGGATACTGCGCCCGCTTATGGCGACAGCGAGGAGCGATTGGGCCAATTGTTGCGGCGCTGTCGGCGGGACTGGGTGATCGTGACCAAGGTTGGCGAGGAATTTCGCGATGGCGCTTCCCATTTCGACTTTTCCGCCGCCGCCACCCGCGCCAGCGTGGAACGCAGTTTGCGCCGCTTGGGCGTGGAGGCGCTGGACGCGATGCTGATTCATTCCAATGGCGATGATTTGGCGATTCTGGAACAGTGCGAGGCATTGCCGACACTGCGGGATTTGCAAGCTGCGGGGTGGATTCGCACGGTGGGCATGTCCACTAAACGGTCGAAGGCGGACTGCGGGCGGTGGACTGCTGCGATCTGGTGATGGCGACCTATAACCCGCGCCAGCTTGAAGAATTGCCGGTGATTCGCGCTGCTCATGCGACGGGCAAAGGCGTGCTGATTAAAAAAGGTTTACTCAGTGGTCATCTGGATCAAATGGCCGAAACCGATCCGGTATTGGCGGCGTTGCGGCTGATTTACGCGGAACCCGGCGTTAGCAGCGTGGTGGTGGGTACGCTGAATCCCGCGCATTTGCGTGCGAATGCAGCGGCAGTCAACGTAGCACACGCTCACGAGCGGTGAGCTTGGGCTACGTCAGAAGAATTCAGGATTGCTGCATATCGCGAATGTGGTGAGTCAGGCGGCTCTTGTGCCGGGCCGCTTTATTCATGTGGATAATGCCTTTGCGCGCCATCCGGTCAATGATCGGCACGGCGGTTTGATATTCGGACTGGGCGACTACGGGATCACCCGCGTGAATCGCCTTAATCACCCGCTTGATATAAGTGCGCAGCATGGAACGCATACTGGCGTTGTGCTGGCGGTGATCTTCGGCCTGACGGGCGCGTTTCTTCGCTTGAACAGTGTTAGCCAATCTCTATACTCCTGAAATAAAAAGGGTGTGGATGCGGTGGCGCTGAGGTTTGGAAAAAAGGTCAGTGATGTTAGTGCTTTCCGCTGTGCTGTCAATCCCCAATGGTCGGCTCGCTGACAGTTCACGCTGATCCCGGCTATTATCCGCGCCTTCTCACTGCGCCGCAGGATTTTATCCGTCATGAGCAAGGCCCTCCTCAAATCCACTGGCATCGTCAGCGGCATGACCCTGATTTCGCGGATATTAGGCTTCATCCGCGACATGATTTACGCCCAGTTTATTTGGCGCGGGCGCGGGCACTGATGCGTTCTTTGTGGCCTTCCGCATCCCCAATTTCATGCGCCGCCTGTTTGCCGAGGGCGCTTTTTCGCAGGCGTTCGTGCCGGTGTTCTCGCAGTACCGAACTCAGCGGTCGCATGAGGAGCTGCAAGAACTGGTGGATCAGGTCGCGGGCACGCTGGGCCTGATCCTGTTTGGCGTCACCGCTGTCGGGGTGCTGGCCGCGCCGCTGCTGGTTTGGCTATTCGCGCCCGGTTTTACCAAGGAACCGGATAAATATGAATTAACGATAGCGATGCTCCAGGTTACTTTTCCCTATCTGCTGTTTATTTCGCTGACCGCTTTTGCGGGCGGGGTGCTGAACAGTTGCGGCAAATTCGCTATTCCGGCGCTGACTCCGGTATTGCTCAATATCTGCATGATTATCGCGGCGGTGTGGGTTGCGCCGCATTTCGATCCGCCGGCAATGGCGCTGGCCTGGGGCGTGTTTGCGGCGGGTGTGACCCAACTGCTGTTTCAAATCCCGTATCTGAAACAACTGAAATTGCTGCCGCGCCCACGCTGGGCTTGGCGCGCGCCCGGAGTGCAACAGGTACTCAAGCTGATGTTGCCCGCGCTGTTTGGCTCCTCGGTGGCGCAGGTCAATCTGCTGATTGATACGCTGCTGGCTTCATTTCTGGTTACCGGCAGCGTCAGTTGGCTGTACTACTCCGACCGGCTGGTCGAATTTCCGCTGGGTCTGTTCGGAGTCGCGCTGGGTACGGTGATTCTGCCCAATCTGTCCCGCCATCACGCGGCGGAATCCCCGGAGCGGTTCTCGCAAACGCTCGACTGGGGTTTGCGCTGGACCTTGCTGATTGGGCTGCCAGCAACCGTGGCGCTGGTGATTCTGGCCGGGCCGCTGCTGGCGGCATTGTTCCAGTACGGCGCGTTCAGTCCGGAAGATGTGCGGATGTCCGCCCGCAGTTTGATGGCGCTTTCCATTGGCCTGCTGGCGTTCATGCTGGTCAAGGTGCTGGCCCCCGGTTTCTACGCCCGGCAGGATACGAAGACGCCAGTGCGTTACGGTCTGATCGCGATGGGCGCCAATACAGCCATGACTCTGGTTTTAATCTGGCCGCTGGCCCATGCCGGATTGGCGCTGTCCACTTCGCTGGCGTCCTTTTTGAACGCGGCAATGCTGTTCCGCAATCTGCGCCATAACCGGGTTTACCAACCGGCTAAAGGCTGGCCGCGCTTTCTGTTGCAACTGAGCGCGGCCAATCTCGCGATGGGTTTATTGCTGTGGTTTGGGGCCGGTGATCTGGATCGCTGGCTTCACGCCAGCGCCAGCCAGCGGTTCTGGCATCTGCTCTGGCTGGTCATCGCGGGCGGCGGGACTTATCTGTTGGCGGCGCTGGCGGTGGGAATTCGGCCCCGGCATTTACTATTGCGGCATGAGTCATAGAAGACCGCTGGATTCTTGCCAACGGCAACGCTATCTTGACGCCCTTGACGCGCACGGCGACCGATAAACTTCCTGTATCGTGCGATAAGCGATTTTTTACTCTGGGGGACGGTCTGGATGGTCGAGTTCGACGAGGTGAAGCGGTTGATCGGTGAGATCCTGCAATTGGGAGATCGAGTGTGGGCGTTGGGGCCGGACACGCCGCTGCTAGGCAATATCCCGGAATTCGACTCGATGGCGGTCGTTACCTTGATCAGCGCCCTGGAGGAACAATTTGGCATTCGGATAGATGATGACGAGATCAGCGCCGAAACCTTCGAGACGGTTGGCAATATCCACCAGTTTGTTCACGACAAGGTGGTCGCTGGCGTCTGAACCGATTTCGGTCAAGAAACGGTCGTCGCGATTGACCGGAATATGCAACCAGGCTGTCACTATTGCTATCGGGTGGTATGACTATACTCAGCGGGTTGCCGCAATTGAGCATTCCTAGCGATGCTGCTTGATATTGCACTGCAACAAAACTTGTATTATGCTGCACAGCAGCAAATCTAACCGCCCGTGACAACTCAGGAGAACTCCATCATGTCCAACGATGCGATGACGAAAATGTCTGAACAGTATCAGAGTTTTCTGGCCCCCGTGATCAAGGCCAACAAGCTGTCCGCCGCCAACCTGGAAAGTCTGGTCAATTTCCAGATGGGTGCGCTGCAAACCTACGTTGACATGGCGATTAGCCGGATGAAGGCTGCCGCCGAAATCAATGATCCGGCCAGTATGCAGTCCTTCCTGGTCAGCCAGTCCGAAGCGATAGCCAGCTTGCAGCAAAAGCTGGTGGAGGACACCAAAACCCTGAGCGAACTGGCCGGGCAATTCAAAGCCGAGTTTGACAAACTGGTTCAGGAGAGCATGCCGACCGTCAAGTAACAACAGTTGTTTCAACCCGCTTGCCGCTTCTGACAAGGCCGAATTCATTGATTCGGCCTTTTTTGCCTGAACAGAACTATTTATTACCCCATGTTTGATACCGAATCGCCAGCCGCTTCCCCTTTCTCCGCCAATGCCTAAAACCCGGATTATCGTCGGCCTGTCCGGCGGGGTGGATTCATCGGTCGCCACCCTGCTGCTGGTCGAGCAGGGTTATGACGTGCATGGCGTCTTCATGAAAAACTGGGAAGACGCCGAGGACACCGGTTATTGCGCCGCCGCCGAGGATTTGGATGATGCCAGGGCGGTGTGTGAAACGCTGGAGATTCCGCTGCACCAGGTCAATTTCACCGCTGAGTATCGCGACCGGGTGTTTCGCTATTTTCTGGACGAGTACCGCGCCGGGCGAACTCCCAATCCCGACGTGCTGTGCAACACCGAAATCAAGTTCAAAGCCTTTCTGGATCACGCCCGGCGGTTGGGCGCCGACGCCATCGCCACCGGTCATTACGCCCGCATCGAAGCCCATGACGGACGCTATCGGTTGCTCAAGGGCTATGACCCGGACAAGGATCAAAGCTACTTCCTGCATGGACTCAACCAGAGCCAGCTTGGCAGCGCCCGGTTTCCGGTCGGCGAATGGCGCAAATCCCAGGTGCGGGAGCGGGCCGCCGCTGCTGGCCTGATCACTCACGCCAAAAAGGACAGCGCCGGCATCTGTTTCATCGGCGAACGCCGCTTTCGCGACTTCCTGAACCACTATCTGCCTGCCCAGCCTGGCCCGATTTGCACTCTGGACGGGGAAATCATCGGCGAACACGCGGGCCTGATGTTCCACACCATCGGCCAGCGCCAGGGGCTGGGCATTGGCGGGCAGCGGCAACACAGCGGCGAGCCGTGGTATGTCGCGG
>JAAUTD010000304.1 GCA_012031845.1 Synechococcaceae cyanobacterium SM1_2_3 | reverse complement strand
ATCGGCTAGATTTGTACAGGTAAAATTAATCGGAGTACTGATTAAGTATTCGACATAACGTTGTTTGGTTATCATGTCCAAATTATATCAAAATATTGACCTTTTAGAACGCTAAGCGAAAGTCCTAATTCTTTTCAAGAATGCCGATACTGCAATGTATAACGCTAAAGGAACAAAGAAGCGAGTTGTGCTGTTCCGAGAATCTGATAAAAAAGCATGTAAGGCAGATTAGCAGCGTAGGTTAGATTGCCGTTTTTTTGGCAGCCCAACATTCGATCAACCGGCCTAACAATCATGTCAGGTCTTAACACCCCCGACGATGAAAGTAGGCTCCCGCTTGGGAGGCTCACCGCAGGACGTACCCAGAATGAACTTTCAACGTCGTGCCTAACATGAACCGGTGGCTCCGCACCACACCTCCGACTGTCGCTTTCGAGCACGCATGGCAACTTGACCGACCTATTCGTACCGACGCCCTTGAGGCGTTGGCAGCGGTGGGTCAGGAAGACGCGGAGCCCTGATGAACCTCCCATCCCATCCTGTTGACATCAAGGGGGAGGTTTTCATGGACATTCAACCCATTTTCCGTTGTGCCGTGGGCATCGACATTCATTTAGCCCTGATTTGCGTCTGTATCATCAGAGCTGGCCCCGGAAAATAGGACACCCGCTTAAGTGAAGTTTCTGTTCTGATCACCGGCCCTTTGCTGGGCCGATACCGGAGAACAGAGATGAAAAGAACGAGAAGAAACCACTCGGCAGTCTTCAAGGCCAAGGTGGCCTTGGCGGCGCTCAAAGGGAACAAGACCCTGGCGGAATGGGCGGAACCGTTTGAAGTTCATGCCAACCCGATCACCCCATGGAAGAGCCAACTCCAAGAACGGGCCAGCGATGTGTTCGCTACGGCGGCAGAGCAGAGTGAATCGTCCGGGCCGGATGTGAAAGAACTCCATGCCAAGATCGGCCAGTGGGCGATGGAGAATGATTTTTTGGCCACTGCGCTCGGTCGCATCGGCGATGCGAGCGCAAAACGATGATCGACCGATCCGATAAACTCCCTGTGGTGCGCCCGTGCGAATGACTGAATCTGTCGCGCTCGTCGGTCTATTATGTGCCACAGCCGGTCTCCGCGGGTGATCGGGCGCTGATGCGGCGGATCGACGAGTTGCACCTCAACCACCCGTTTGCGGGAGCGCGGATGCTCCGAGACTTCTTGGGCTTAGAGGGCGTCTCCGTGGGGCGGCGTCATCTCTCGACGCGGATGAGGACGATGGGCATCGAAGCGCTGTACCGGCGTCCGAACACCCGCCGCCCACAGCCTGGCCATCCGGTCTTCCCGTACCTGCTGCGTGGCTTGAAGATCAGCAGGGCCAACCCGGTCTGGGCCATGGACATCACCTACATTCCGATGCGCAAAGGCTTCGTCTACCTGGCGGCGGTACTCGACTGGGCGACCCGGCGGGTACTATCCTGGCGGCTGTCCAACAGCATGGCGACCGACTTCTGCATTGAAGCCGTCGAGGAGGCCGTCCACCACCATGGCAAGCCGGGGATCTTCAGCACCGACCAAGGCAGCCCGTTCACCAGCGCTGAGTTCGTCGACCTGATCCAAGGGCATGGTATCCAGGTGAGCATGGACGGCAAGGGCCGTTGGGGCGACAACGTGTTGGTCGAGCGGCTCTGGAAAAGTGTGAAATACGAGGAGGTCTACTTGCACGCCTACGATTCAGTCGCCCAAGCACGGCAAGGCTTGCAAAGCTATTTCAAGTTTTACAATGAACGGCGCCCACATTCCTCGCTGGACGGCAAAACCCCCGATAGCGTGTACTTTGATTCGCTGCCGATCCAGCAGGCAGCCTAAACCGCAGAAACCCACTTAAGCCCGGTAAAATCCTGTCCAACAAACCGGGGCCACCGCTATCATTGCCGAACTTGGTGTGGAACCTGTGGTGTATCGCCGCGAATTCGGCGGCTTCCAGCGTGATCGGCGTGCTATGGCCGACTGGATCGTCGGCTTCAAACCCGACATTGTGGTCATGGAAAGCACCGGGATTTATTGGAAAAGCCCGTATGCCGCCTTGGAAAAAGTCGGGATTCGCGCCCAGGTGGTCAATGCCCGGCAGGTGAAAAAGGTTCCGAGCCGGAAAACGGATACCCGCGATGCGGAATGGCTGGCGATGTTAGCCAGAGCCGGTCTGCTGCGTGGCAGTTTCATCCCGCCGGAGCGGCTGCATACCCTGCGTCAAGTGAGCCGGCATCATCAAAAAATCACGGCGATGCGGGCGATGGAGAAGAACCGGCTGGTCAAGGTGTTGAGCGATGCCGGGGTTCGGATTACCGCCGTCGTCTCCGATCCGCATGGGGTCGCCGCCACCGCGATCATTGACTGCTTGCTGGAAGGCGGAACGCCGGAACAGGCGCTCACCCTGGCCGGTCGGCTCCACGCTCCGCGCGAGGAGTTATTAGCGGCGCTACAGGGCGAATTGAGCGCGGATCATTGCTTCGTTGCCCATAGCATTCGTCATCATCTCCGGGCTTTGGAGACACAGTTGGCTGATCTCGAGCGCTATCTGGTGGCGGCGCTCCAGCCCCATGAGGCGGCCATGCAACCGCTGATGACCCTGCCTGGAATCGATCAGTTGGCCGCAGCAAAGCTCTTGGTCGAAATCGGCGTCGACATGACGGCCTTTGGCAATGCCGGGCGGCTGTGCAAGTGGGCCGGGGTCTGTCCGGGTAACGACGAGTCGGCGGGCAAACGGCGCCGGGGCGATACCGCGCCGGGCAATCGTTACGTTCGCGCCCTCCTTTGCCAAATTGCCTGGGCCGCCGTCCGAACCGCCAGTCAATTTAAGAGTCGTTTACAAAACTGGGTGAGTCGTCGGGGGACCCAGCGGGCCATTGTCGCCATCGGCCATAAAGTGCTCAAGACGGTGTTCGTGCTGCTGTCGCGCCAGGTCCCTTACCATGATTCCACGGTCGATTATGAATCGCTGGCGGTAAAACGTAACGCGCCACGCTGGATCAAGCAGTTGCGGAAATTCGGCTATCTGCCCAAGATGGCCTGAGTTTGCATCGACTGCGGTGAAAAATCGTCGCGTCAGCGGCGAGGAGTGGGTTTAGCCCTCATCCGCCTATACTTTCATGGCAACTGGGGCTTCACCGGAGACCGCGCTAAGGACTACGCTCCCTGATTTTCATAGATCAGCGAGATTAACGTAGGCATTTATGAGCGGTACGCAACGGCTTCAGCGGACATCCAACTCCTGGGGTTCCTTAGCCAGTTCGAGCAGCGGTGTGCTGTTCCCTACCCCTGCGGTAGCACGATCCGAGTCCTCTGCGTGGGTGGTGCTGCTGGTCTTGGTGATGCTGCCCTGGAAGCCAGCGGTGCAATTGCTATAGGGGCAACTACCGAAGTACTCGTATTGAATCGTGATCGCCACCGTCTGACCGGGAAAATTGCCCCGATAGCTGAAATACGATTCACCCCGACAGCTCGCCGACGAGTTTTGCACCTGACGCACGGATGTCAGCGAGAAATTACCCAGCGAATCCACTGTTCCCGCCACCGAAAGGGTATTGCTTTCCGTACCGCTCAACTGGGAGCCATTCTGGGTCAGCTTGAGTTCGCTCTCAGTCTGTGAAGCCACCGCGAATACGCAACTGTTGCTGGTCTGCGCGACTTTCGAGTGATAGGCGCCGCTGAAATTGTCCGCTGGCGGCTCGCCGACGGCGGCGATCTGCGTGATCACGAATCCCTGGGCTTCGGTGCGCCAATCCAGCCGAACATCGTAGACCTTGCCGTCAGCAGTCACATTCTTCAATGAGAGGGAACGACCGTCGAAGGTGCCGCTGGCGCCAGCCAGGCTGATTTTCGCCGGGTCGGCAATATAGGGATTATCAAACCGCGTCACGCTGAAACCGACTGACGAATCCCGGCTGGCGTTTTCCAGGTCTACTGCCCGAATCCGAATGGCATGCGACCCAACGGATAGAGCGGAATAGTTGAAAGCCATCGAAAAACCAGCGTTGCTGGAGTCCGGGTAGTTCGGATAATTCTTGCCCACGTCGCTGCGCTGGCCTCCGACCGGGATGTGGGTCGCGAACACGCCATCTACATACAGCTCCACGCGGCTGATGCCTGCCGCACCCACGACCCAGCCGCGCAGGTTCGCCACACCGCTATAGACGCTGTTGACAGCGGGTTCTTCCACGGCGAGCACAATGTCACCCGCCCAAGCGGGCGAAACGGTTAGCATGCTTAGGCCAAGCACTATCGTATCCAGTGATAAAAAGCTGGTTTTCGGGGTGGTCATAGCGAGGCTCCTCATTATGAAATTTGAATGGGATTTAGAAAAAGAACGAATCAACATACAAAAACAGGACTTTCGCTTCGGATTCAAAAACCGTTCGGGGTGAGCCTGTCGGAACCCCCGATTTTTACCAATGAATGCCCTTCGACAGGCTCAGGGCGAACGGATGGAGCGAACGCCCTGAAAAACATGGAATCACATTCGATCAAGCTGCTTATGTTTTTGCCGATTGATGGTATTGAGTATGTAAGAATCAACAGTGCCAGAAAAGCTACTAAACGAGAGACGCAGGACGATCAGGCTACGGGTCGGACGACCCTGCTTTGAACCATCGTGTTAATCCCGATTTCTTGACCTGCTATCCAGCGTTGCCACAGGAATTTAGCCAAAGTCCTCAGGACTTTCGCTTCAGGTTCAAAAACCGTTCGGGGTGAGCCGGTCGAACCCCGTTTTACCTATCAGGCACTTTCGCGTTCGGGTTCAAAAACCGTTCCGGGGTGAGCCTGTCGGAACC
>JAAUTD010000303.1 GCA_012031845.1 Synechococcaceae cyanobacterium SM1_2_3 | reverse complement strand
CGAGGCGGCGGCTGCTGGCGGCGGTCGCCGACAGCGGAATTGGGCGTCATGCGCTGATCCAGGCGAACCCACCGGGATGAAGCCGGTGCGAATGCACAAGGGCATCCTGATGGAAGCGATCCGCATTGAGGGTCGTTCCGGCCATTCCAGCGATCCGGCGCTGGGCGCGAACGCATTGGAAGGGATGCACCGGATCATCGGCGAACTGTTGCAATGGCGGGCGGAATTGCAGGCCCGCTATCGTAATCCGCTGTTCGCGGTTGATATGCCGACGCTGAATCTGGGTCATATTCATGGCGGCGATAATCCCAATCGCATCTGTGCGCACTGTGAATTGCACATTGATATTCGCCCTCTGCCGGGCCTGACTTTGGCTGAATTGCGCGACGCATTGCACCAACGGTTGGGCCAGTTATTGGCGGATAGCGAGTTAAAGCTGAGTTTCCGTCCTCTATTCAACGGTATTGAGGCGATGGAAACGCCCGCGACCGCCGCAATTGTGCAGGCTGCTGAACAATTAAGCGGATCGCCCGCTGGCGCGGTGAGCTTTGGCACGGAAGGGCCGTATTTAAATGCTATGGGGATGGAAACGGTGATTCTGGGGCCGGGGACGATTGAATGCGCCCATCAGCCCGATGAGTTTTTAGCACTGGACAGCATTAAGCCGATGCTGAATTTGTTGCGGAATTTAATCGGGCGGTTTTGTGTGCAATGAGAAGAGGCGAACAGCAATGAGTCATCAAATTAGCAATACTGCAAATAGTTTCCAAATCGGGATTCCAGTGGTAACGCCCAGTGTCCATCAGCGATTGATTCCTGATCATATTACTGAGCTTGATGAAGAGCCGAGCCGTTTGGATTCTCGTTCTTTAAGCGAGTTGGCGACGATTCAAGGAGTTGAAGCCTTGCCCGATGTAAGGGTGCTGTTCGGGACATGGCCGGGCGATGACGACGATGATTTTGAGGCCAGTATTCGAGCATTACGGGTGCGGAGTTAGCGAGGATTCAAGCAATGCCGGTTGCGGATCAACGGATTCTGGATACCAACATCGTTTCCTACCTGATGCGCGGACATACCATTGCAAATCTTTATATGAAGCATCTGCAAGGTAAGTTGCTGGCGTTGGCGTTTATCACTGTCGGTAAGTTGTACTACGGCGCAGAGAAGGCAGGATGGAGGGATAAAAAGCGCCTGCAACTGGAAACCGTACTGAAGCGTTTCATCATCATCCCCTACGATCACCGCACTGCCCGACATTACGGGATCATCGTTGTGGATCGGGAACGACAGGGACGCCCAATAACGGGTGCGGATGCGTGGATTGCCGCCTGTGCGCTCCGGCATAACGCGCCTTTGGTTACGCATAATGCCCGCGATTTCCTCGATATTGCCGGATTAGAGATCATTTCCGAACCAGGCCCATGACCAATCTTCCCTTGATTCTCGGCGCATTGGGGCCGATTTTCGCCCTGATTGTGTTGGGGCTGGGCTTAAACCGGGGCGGTTTTCCCGGCCCCAATTTCTGGCCGGGCGCTGAGCGCATCGCCTATTTCATCCTGTTTCCGGCGCTGCTGGTGCATCGGCTGGCGCTGGCGCGGCTCGATCAATACGCGGTTGCGCCGGTGGCGGCCGTGATTGTGGCCCAACTGCTGGGGATGACCGCGCTGGTGTACGCGCTGCGACAGTGGCTGCAAACTGACGGGCCAGCCTTCAGCTCGGTGTATCAGGGCGCAATACGCTTTAATACTTATGTGGGGCTGGCGGTGGTGCTGGCCCTGTTTCCCGCCGAGGGCGGCGCAGTAGCCGCGCTGATCATGGCGATCATGATCCCGTTGATTAACGTGCTGTGCGTGCTGGTGTTGAATGCGCACGCCAACGGATCGGCTACGGTGGTGGGGATATTGCGTGATCTGGGCGCTAATCCGCTGATTCTGGCCTGTCTGACCGGCATTATTCTGAATGTCAGCGGCATCGGCCTTCCGTGGGGGACGGCGGCGGTGCTGGAAATCCTGGCGCGGGCGGCGCTACCGCTGGGGCTGCTGGCCGTGGGCGCGGGCTTGCGGCTGGAAGGTCTGCGGCGTCCGGGATTGCTGGTGATTTCCAGCGGATTAAAGCTGTTGGCGATGCCGATCTGGGTGGCGATTCTATGCCGCTTGATACAACCCGGATCGCTGGAAACAGCGGTGTTGGTGACGTTTGCGGCGCTGCCCGGGGCATCCACCGCCTATATTCTGGCCCGGCAACTGGGTGGCGATGCGCCCTTGATGGCGGCTATTGTCACCATTGAAATCGCGGCGGCTTTGGTGACGCTGCCGATGGTGCTGGTGTGGGTTGTGTGAACAGCCGGATTTGAATTTCAGAAGACAACTTTTGCTAATTGCGAGGCATGGGCAATGAATAGAAACCGGTTGAGCATTATTATTCCCGCCAAGAATGAAGCGGCTAATTTGCAGCCATTGCTTACTCAGTTGACTGCGCTCTATCCAACCGCAGAAATCATTATCGTGGACGATGGTTCTACGGATGGCACGGCTGAATTGTGCCGGACGCAGGGTGTGCGCCGAATCCATCATCCCTATTCGCTCGGCAATGGCGCGGCAATTAAAACCGGCGCCCGTGCGGCGACGGGAGACGTGCTGGTTTTTATGGATGGCGACGGCCAACATCAGCCCGCCGATATTGCCCGCCTGCTGGATACGCTGGCGCAAGGCTATGACATGGTAGTGGGCGCTCGGCGGGAGCATTCGCAGGCCTCATGGGGACGCGGCGTTGCCAATCGCATCTATAATCGGCTGGCCAGTTGGATGACGGATCATCCGATTCTTGATCTGACTTCTGGTTTTCGGGCGGTGCGCGCCGATCTGTTTCAGGAGTTTTTATATCTGTTGCCAAATGGTTTTTCCTATCCGACCACCATCACAATGGCGTTTTTCCGCAGTGGCTATCCGGTTGCCTATATTCCCATTACCGCCAGCAAACGCGGCGGTAAAAGTCATCTGCGCCCCTTGCAGGATGGCGTTCGATTCTTTCTGATTATTTTCAAGGTCGGCACCTTATATTCGCCGCTGAAGCTGTTTTTCCCCATCAGCCTGGGATTTTTTTTATTGGGAACGATTTACTATGCACATACCTTTGTTACCCAAAATCGTTTCACCAATATGGGAATGCTGCTGATGATTGTCGCAGTTGTCGTATTTTTAATGGGACTTCTCTCTGAGCAGATCACCAGTTTGTTCTATCAAAAATCAGCCGTTCATCTGCAAAAAAATCAATAGGCAATATGCTGGGGATAGCGGGAGAAACCATATGATGTTGTTTATTCGCTTTATTGTACTGCCGCTTTGGTTGCTGTTGGGTTTAATGCCCGCGCTGGCAGGCAATGGTTGGAGTGAGGTTGCTGTTCCGTTATCTGGGCCACCGCAAGTATTTGGGTCATATACTTCTGGCTGTATTGCGGGCGCGACGGCATTGCCATTGGTTGGAAACGGGTATCAGGTGATGCGTTCTAGCCGCAATCGTTATTACGGTCATCCGGTGTTAATTGCACTGGTCGAGCGATTGGGGGCGGCAAATGGCGGAGCGCGGCGGGCGGTTGTTGGTGGGCGACTTGGCGCAACCTCGCGGTGGTCCGATGCCAAGCGGTCATCGCAGTCATCAAAATGGATTAGATGTGGATATCTGGTTTCTGCAACAGCCGCAGCAACGGGGTTTATCCTGGGCTGAGACTGAAAAAATCGAGATGCCCTCCATGATTCTCGCCGCTGATGGCGTATTGAATGCTGCCCGTTGGTCGTCGCGTTATCGCGATGCGCTCAAGTTTGCGGCGCGAACTCCCGAAGTAGACCGCATCTTTGTTAATCCGATTATCAAGCAGGCGTTATGCGATGGCGAGGACGACCGCGCTTGGTTAAATAAAATACGGCCGTGGTGGGGACATGATGCGCATTTTCATGTTCGCTTGAGTTGCCCGCCTGACTCAACGCAGTGCCAGCCGCAAAAACCGTTGCCACCCGGTGATGGTTGCGACTCTGATCTTGCCAATTGGGTTCGGGACATTCGCCAAGCGGCATTATCGCCAAAACCTTACCGTAAACCTGAACCGCCTTCGGCGGAGCATCTGCCAGATTCATGCTGGATGATTTTGAACAGTCCGGCGCGATGATCCTGAATCATCAACCTGGCTTTAAATCCAATCAAAGAAGATTAAAAGGCTGAAAAGCCGCTAACCCTTAAAATCGAGGATTGAGCGTAATGGCGCGAAGTAGAACAGTGGCCGTCTATGCCGGCGAAGAGCTGGGTCGTTATGGATTTGAAGATCATCCATTTGGCGAAGATCGCATTCATGCGTTCTGGGATGAAATGCACCTTCGCCATTTTGATTATCAGGTGCAAATCTTTTCGCCAGTGATTGCCACTGAAGAGCAAATTAGATTGTTTCATACGTTTGAGTATGTAGAGAAGGTCAAGATTTTCTCTGAAATTGGTGAGGGCTTGCTGGATTATGGCGATACTCCAGCCTATAAAGGCATATTCGAAGACGCGGCTTTCGTAGTCGGAACCGTAATTGATGCAACGCGCAAGGTCATGAATAATGAAGCCCGCCGCGTCTTTGTCCCCATTGCCGGCTTGCATCACAGCATGCCCGATACCGCTTCTGGCTTTTGCGTATTTAATGACGCCGGTGTCGCTATCAGGATTCTGCAACAGGACTATGGTCTGGAGCGGATTGCCTATGTGGATATAGACGCTCATCATGGCGATGGGGTGTTTTATCCTTTGAATCCGATCCGACGGTTATCTTCGCCGATATTCATGAGGATGGCCGCTAT
>JAAUTD010000302.1 GCA_012031845.1 Synechococcaceae cyanobacterium SM1_2_3 | reverse complement strand
TTGTTCTGGTTGAGCCATTCAGTAATGTGGAGTGCTGATCCAGGGTGCGGCCTGGGAAGTGCGAGCGCCGAATGCGCCGCAGCGGATCAGCCTGTCGGACGGCTATCTGACGGTGGATTTCGGCCACTGGCATTTCCATCTGTGCATTGGCGAATATCGCGGCCCGCGTAATAACCCGGCATCGGCGGAACTGGCGCGACATCGCCGCACCGCCGCGCCGAGTTATACCGCCGCTTGCGTGAGGATGGTTGTCCCAGCGGTTGGGGACTGCGCCTGTTTAACGGCCAGGACGAGCAGCAGATGACGGTGTTTCTGCCGCACCCCTACCTGACCATCGAACAGCAGATACTCAAGGAACCGCGCTGGGAGCAACTGGCAATGTGGGATCATTTGCGCAAAACCTATCTGGGATTGGAGTCTGATCCGCTGGATCGCGAAGTCAGCCGACGGGTCTGCGGTGGATGAAGAACGCTACCGATTCCGCCGCATCGCCCCCGGTCGATCTCTGCGATCTGAGCTTCGATGACCACTTTGTGCGGTCGTTGCCTGCCGATCCCAGCCGGGTCAATCAACCTCGCCAGGTTCGCGATGCCTGCTATTCCTGGGTCAGCCCGACCCCGGTCAATACACCGCGCCTGCTGGCTATCTCGCTCGCATTCAGCGCGATTCGCCGGAACCGGCTATTCGGCAAGCGCGGATGCGCCAGGCCAATCCCAAGTTTGTATTGCGGAATTATCTGGCGCAGCAGGCGATTGACGCGGCGGAGACTGGCGATCCATCGCTGATCGAGACCTTATTGGAGGTGATGCGGCATCCCTATGACGAGCAACCGCAACATGAGGCATTGACCGGGAAACGGCCGGAATGGGCGCGGCATAAAGCCGGGTGTTCGGCGCTGTCGTGCAGTTCGTGATCCCTGACTACCGCAGTCTCGCCCTCGTCTCCTGTCCATCGATCCGTTCAGCCCGACGGCCGCGCCCCATCGCCCGGTAACCTGCACAGCCTGTTTTTCGGCTCACACTGCTTTAGAATCGGGACGCCGCGATAAGTCATACCAATTCTGCATAGGTTTCATGTAGGAGCGTGGCTTTAGCCCGCGACCCTCGCGGCCTGAAGGCCGCTCCTACAGGGGGGATTTCCAGCACCTGCCACTCTCTATGGAAAAGCGGAATACCTATTGGGAAACGCTATCAAAAGGAAGAATAACGCGATGGTTCCGCCCGCCGATGTCTCGTCCGCCGATGTCCTGATCGTCACCGCCACCCCGGTCGAAAGTAAGGCGGTTATCGCCGCTTTCGCCGAGTTGACCGGGCAGCCCGCCCGTATCGTGACCAAGAACCGTCGCACCTATCGCGACCTCGGCGCGGTGGGTGATACGCGGGTGTTTCTGGCGCTGACTGAAATGGGTTCGGGCGGGTTGGGCGCCTCGCAGCAGGCCGTGCAAAAAGGCATCGAAGCGCTCCAACCGGGTGCGGTCCTCTTGGTGGGCATCGCTTTCGGCGTGGACGAGAAGAAGCTGCGCATCGGCGATATCCTGGTTTCGCGACAGCTTCAACTCTACGATTTGCAGCGGATCAGCAAAGATCAAATCATCTTGCGCGGCGACAAGCCCCATGCGTCACCAAGATTGATTGATTATTTCCGCCACGCCGATTTGGACTGGAATGACGCCAAAGTTGAGTTCGGCCTGATCCTGTCCGGCGAAAAGCTGGTGGACAATCTCGACTACCGGGAGCAACTCCAGCGGTTGGCGCCGGAAGCCCTCGGCGGCGAGATGGAAGGTGCGGGCCTGTACGTCGCCTGCCAGGACGCCCAGGTGGACTGGATCGTCATCAAGGCCATCTGCGACTGGGCCGATGGCCACAAAAAGCGCAACAAAACCGCCCGCCAGCAGTTGGCCGCAGGCAACGCCGCCGCGTTCGTGGCGCACGCTCTACAACAAGCTCCGCTGAAGCGGTCGGAGTCGCCGACGGAACAATCTCCCGCAGCGATCCAGAACACTGGTTCGGGCGCGGTCGCCACCCAAGGCGGCGTGGCGGTCGTCGGCATCACACCGGTGCGATCAACACGGGCTTGCAGATCGTCAACCACTACCACGCCGCCAGCGATAAGCATCTCACCACAGACCAGATCACGCAGCAGGTCACTGGTTATCTGCGTTGGCTGCAAGCGCGCACGGAAAACATCGAACTGCGCGGTATCGAGCGGGCGGGCGGTGCGCCGGTGGTGTTGCTGCCGCTGGAGACGGCTTATGTGCCGCTGCGCGCCAAATGGATGGGGCGAGATGGCGCGGATATCGCCTTGAACCAGGTGCTGGGGTTGGGCAATCGCCTGGTCATCATCGGCGGGCCGGGTTCCGGCAAAACGACGGTGCTAATGAACATGGCCTGGGCGCTGGCATCTTCGTTGCTCAGCGGACAGTCTGAACCGGCCCGCTCGCGTCTCGGCCCTTTGATGAAACCGAGCGCGCCAGACGAGCAGGGCAAGCCGCACGAACCTCAGGAGAGCAAGCCGAACGAACTGCCGCTGCCCCTCTTCGTGCCGCTGGCCTCCTTCGCACGTTACCGCCGTAACCTGGCGAGCAACGCGCCCGCCCGCGAGCGGACTTTGGCCTATTTCATTTCGCAGCATCTAATCAGCAAGCAGGCGGATTTCAATCTGCCCACCGACTTCTTCGTGCAACTGCTCAAGGACGGCCAGGACGTGCTCCTGCTGCTGGACGGGCTGGACGAAGTAGCCAATGAGAACGAGCGCGCCGAAGTGCGGCAGTCGGTGGAAGACTTGGTAGGCGGGCGCAAGGACCTGCGCATCGTGGTCACCTGCCGCACCATCTCCTATCGGAGCGGGCGCACGGCGCTGGGCGCAAATTTCCGCGAGATCGCCGTGCAGCCGCTCGACTTCGAACAGCACATCGCGCCGATGGTGCGCCAAGCTTATGCCTGCATTTACCCGCACGACGCGGCCTTGCGCACCGAGCGTGCGGACGAATTGCTGGGCGGCATTCAGCGGCTGGAAGCAGAACGCCGCGCGCGGCTGGGCGAACAGGCCGAGGCGCTGGTGGACAGCCCGCTGATGGTGCGGTTGTTGTTGATTGTGCATTTCAACAATCGCAAGTTGCCCGAGGAACGCGCCGAGCTGTTCGAAAAAGCCATCAACGCACTGTTACAGGTGGACTACGGGCGCGAAGAGAGCGACATCCGTGAACTGTCGGTGGACTGGAAGCTGTATCGCGACATGGCGCAGCATCTCGCTTTCCACATGCACCAGCAGGGCCGCGATCAGGGCCGCGAGATCGAAGATCTAGCGCTAAGGAAG
Organism: Synechococcaceae cyanobacterium SM1_2_3; assembly: GCA_012031845.1. GTDB lineage: Bacteria > Pseudomonadota > Gammaproteobacteria > Competibacterales > Competibacteraceae > Contendibacter. Next base: position 1,524 of record JAAUTD010000302.1, on the reverse strand, counting down.
GCGTTACGCGAGGAGACCGAATTTAAACCACGCATTGACGACTTCATCGGCCATGCCCGCCAGCGTGGCAGCGTGCTGGAAGAGCGTGATGGTGCGTATCGCTTCATTCATCTGGCCCTTCAGGAATTTCTGGTGGCGCGCTACCTGCGGGAGGTGATCGGCGGAGAAGGCCGTGAGGCTATCCTCGCCGTTCTAAACAGCCGACTGGACGATCCCTGGTGGCGCGAATCTATCCTGCTATTGGTCGGCTACATGGCCATCAATGCCACCAAGTCCGCACGGGATTTTCTCAGCGCACTGGCCCGGGCGGGTCACCAACCGAACGCACAGTTCGCCGCCGCCGAATTAGCAGGCGTGGCCGCACTGGAGTGGCGTGACAGCGGCGAAACGACTCGAGCGGATTGCGCTCGGCGCATCGTGGCGTTGTTGAGCGATTCGGAGACATCAGCAACATCCAAGCCAATCCTACGCGCCGCACGGGCGATATCCTGGCGCGCTTGGGCGATCCGCGCTTCGATGCTGAGCATTGGCATCTGCCCACCAACCCGCTGTTCGGCTTCATCGAGATTCCCGCTGGTCCTTTCATGATGGGCAGCGACAAGCGACGCGACGGTCAGGCATTCTCAGCCGAATTGCCGCAACACGAAACGAACCTGCCCGGCTACTACCTGGCCCGCTGGCCGGTGACGGTGGCGCAGTTCGCCGCTTTTGTCGAAGCCAGCGGCCACCAGCCCGCAGACCCAAACTGCTTGAAGGGGATCGCCAACCATCCGGTGGTGCGGATTAGCCGACGCGAGGCGATGGCGTATAGCTGCTGGTTGAATGAACGGTTGCGGAAACTCACGCATGAACGGTTGGCCAAGGAAAAACCCCTGCTCCAATCCGAACGCCGATTCTGGGAAGGGCTGGCCGATGGTTCCCTGGGCGTTGGTTTGCCCTCAGAAGTGGAATGGGAGAAAGCGGCGCGCGGCGACGAAAGCCGGATTTATCCGTGGGGGAACGAGCTCGACCCCAATCGCGCCAACTACAGCAATACCGGTCTCAATACGACCAGCGCGGTAGGCTGTTTCACCGGCGGGGCCAGCCCTTACGGCTGCGAGGAGATGAGCGGCAACGTCTGGGAATGGACCCGCAGTCTTTTTGGCGACTATCCCTATCCGCAGGAAGGCCCAGAGCGACAAGCGCGGGAAAACATGAATGCGCCGGATAATGTCAGCCGGGTGCTGCGGGGCGGGGCGTTCTACAGCGATGCGGGGAACGTGCGCTGCGCTTGCCGCCTCGACTTCAATCCCGGCTACCGCAGCGCCGATTTCGGTTTTCGGGTGGTGGTGTCCCCATTGGTTTTCTCTGATCGATGAAAACTCTGATCTCTGGTCGCGGCGCACCTGGCGGCCGATTCTCCACGGTCGCCCGCCGCCAACGGATTTGTTAGCCGGTTCCATCCGCCGCCCCCGCCGCCCACCGCTTAGCCGCGATATTCCCACGATCGATCACGGCCACCCCCGCAGCCTGAAAGGGCGCGAT
>JAAUTD010000301.1 GCA_012031845.1 Synechococcaceae cyanobacterium SM1_2_3 | reverse complement strand
AGTCACGATTTTTACTATGAACGCCCTCTCTTTTCTAAGGCCGGACAGGTAATCATCCTTTCCCCATCGGTTGCAGCTTTCAATTTTCTCGTCGATTTCGGTTACCAGGTCTTCCAATAGGACTAGGAGGCTTGGCCTCTCCTGCGACTCGCAAAGCGCGTACTCGATCATTGTCGTTATGTACGCACGGACTGCCGCCGGGACATATGCCGGAAAATCCATCGTCGCGCCCTTCGCGCCGCCCTTGATTGGGTGCCACGCCAGCCGGGTAAGGGTGTCCCGGTTTTCGCCCCGTCGGGCTAGGCGCGGCTAAATCGTTACGCCGCCCGCTGGAACGGCAACACGTCCGCCCCGGCTTTCAGTTTGTCCAGATAGTCTGCCCATGCCTGCATCATCTTTTTGCGCTCAGCCAGATGCGCCGTCCGGTTATAGGCGCGTCCGTTCGGGTCTTTCACCGCATGGGCTAACTGGTGTTCGATAAAGTCAGGCCGGAAGCCCAGCACTTCATCAAGGATGGTGCGGGCCATTGCCCGGAAGCCGTGCCCGCTCATTTCCTCCTTGCCGATCCCCATGCGCCGCATGGCCGCTAGGATCGCGTTATCGCTCATCGGTCGCCCGTTGCTTCGTGCGCCCGGAAAGACATAGCGCCCGGTTCCCGTCAGCGCGTGAAGCTCGCGCAGGATCGCCACTGCTTGAGTCGCCAGCGGGACAATATGCGCCGTGTCGGTCTTGGTCACGGTGTAGCGCCATTCCGCCGCGTCAAGGTCAATGTCCGCCCATTCCGCCGCCCGCAGTTCACCAGGCGCACAAACACCAAAGGGCCAGCCGTAGCGCACACGCCACGGTCAAGGTGCCTTGGTAGCCGTCGAGCGTGCGCAGTAATTCCGCAACCTGTTCAGGTTCGGTCACCGCCGCGAAGTGTTCGCCCTTCACGGGAGGCAATGCGCCGCGCAGATCGCCGGATGGATCGCGCAGCGCCCGCCCGGTGGCTATGGCATAGCGAAAAACTTGCCCGCAGTTACCCAGCGCCCGATGAGCAGTTTCCAGCGCACCCCGGTTTTCAATCCGTTGCACCGCCGCCAGCAGTTCGGGCGCGGTCACGTCGGCAATGGGTCGCCCGCCAATCCAAGGGAAAATATCGCGCTCGAAGCGCCGGATGATGCGGTCGCCGTGGTGTTCCGCCCAATTGGGAGCCTGCTTGGCATACCACTCCCGCGCCACGACTTCAAAGCTGTTCGCCGCCCGTTCTTGTCTCGCGGCCTTTACCGCTTTGCGGTTCTCGCCGGGATCAACCCCATCGGCCAGCAGCTTGCGCGCCTCATCCCGTCGGATACGCGCATCCTTTAATCGGGTGTCGGGATAGATGCCAAGGGACAGCAGTTTTTCCTTGCCGTCGAATTTGTAGCGCAGTCGCCACCACTTACCCCCGGTAGGGGTAACCAGCAGGAACAGCCCGCGCTCATCAAACAGCTTGGTAGGCTTCTCGCCAGGCTTGGCGTTACGGATTGAAATGTCAGTCAGAGGCATTTGGGGTAACTCCTATTTTGGTCAGGGGTGTTACCCCGCAGGGTTACCCCTCTCTAAACGTGGATGCTATAGGACAATGTTACCCTTTGACGGACAATAAGGCAATAAAAAACCCGCACTTGGCGGGTTTAGTGGACTGCTTTGGATGTTGCTGGATGGTTAATTGGTGGAGGCGGGGGGAATTGAACCCCCGTCCGCAAATCCTCCGCCCTTGGCACTACATGCTTAGCCAGGTCTTTAATTTAACCTTTCGCAACCCGACCGGCAGGGCGGCGAACGGCGGTTCCAGTTAGGTTTTAACGCCGCTCCCCTGGACAGGTTTGGCGCGAGCTTGCGTTAGTCGACCCCTGAGCGCCCCGAAAGGCTCCGAACCTCACAAGCAAGTTTCGGTCAAGGGCTAGCGGGCTTTAAGCCGCTAGTGCGTAGCTGTCGTCGTTGGCAACTATGAATTGCAGCATGTTTTACGAGGCAAGCTGCATCCTCGGCATGCGCCTCAGGTTTTGTAATCCACGTCGAAATCCGGATCGCCCCCAAAGGTAAAGGGTTATGATAGCGCCGTTGAGCCAAAGTTCATACGCATTAACGCGCCCGCATCAGTCGTTGCTTGTCGCGATCCCAGTCACGATCTTTCTCGGTCTCCCGCTTGTCGTACTCTTTTTTGCCTCGCGCCAGCCCAATGTCCAGCTTGACCCGGTTATGCTTCCAATACAGCGTCAGTGGGATCAGCGCATAGCCCTTGCGCTCGACCGCACCGGTCAACTGACCAATTTCTTCCTTGTGCAACAGCAGCTTGCGGGTCCGAATCGGGTCAGCGATGACATGGGTCGAGGCGGCAGTCAGCGGCGTCAGATGGCAACCAAACAAGAAGGCTTCGCCACCGCGCAGCAGCACATAGCTTTCTTTAAGATGAGCGCGGCCCGCCCGCAAGGCTTTGACTTCCCAGCCTTGCAGAGCCAAACCCGCCTCATAATGCTCCTCGACGAAATAATCGTGATACGCCTTCTTGTTGGCGGCGATTTGGGTGTTGCCAGTTGGTTTTTTACTCATGGTTTTTTACTCATCGGTAAATCCTGTTGATGAGATCAGCGTCCGCAGATTCCGCAGATTCACGCCGATTAAATCTTTTTAAGGGGTTAATCGGCGGAAATCTGCGGAATCTGCGGATCACGCATTGCCGCGCCGCTTGAGGATAAACCTGGATTCAACCAAACTTGAGCGGCGATAGTCCAATCTCGCAATCCACTTTCACGCCGCAATGGAGATCGAGTCGTGGCGACCATCAAGAAAAGCGCCCTGGTTCTGTATTCAGCGGCAGACATGTATGCTCTGGTTAATGACATTGAATCTTATCCACAATTTTTACCCTGGTGTCGCTCGGCTTCCACCGCCGACCGCACTGAGGACAGCTTGCGGGCGACAATTGAAATGGCTAAAGGCGGCGTGCATAAGACCTTTACCACCAGTAACCGGATGCAGAAGCACAAGATGATTGACATTCGCCTGGTCGAAGGCCCGTTCAAGCGCCTGGAAGGTTACTGGCGCTTCGATCCACTGCGGGCCGACGCCTGCAAGGTGGCGCTGGACATGGAGTTTGAGTTCTCCAATCAAATACTGCGCGTGGCGATTGAGCCGGTGTTCAAGCAGATCGCCAATTCGCTGGTGGACGCCTTCTGCAAGCGGGCGGTGGACATCTATGGCAAGCGATAGCCCCGCGCTGATCCGGGTTGAAGTGGCCTACGCCCGGCCTGACGCGCAACTCATTATCCCGGTCGAAGCCACCGAAGGCGCAACATTGGAACAAGTGATCATTCAGTCACGGATTCAGGAACGCTTTCCGGAGATTAACCTGAACACCGCCAAAGTCGGGATCTTTGGCAAGATCAGCAAGCTGTCGGTCCCTGTGCGCAATGGTGACCGGGTGGAAATCTACCGGCCCTTGCTCGCCGATCCTAAACAGGTGCGCAAACAACGCGCTGCCGAGGGCAAGCGCATGACCAAAGGCGGCGGTGAACCGGGGTCAAACCCTGGCTAATCCACGACGCCTTCAATCCGTTCCAGCGTGTCGCCGCGGAAAAACAGGGCAACATGGCGCTGGTCACCGATCTTGCCGTCTTTTTTGTAATGGTAGTAATAATCCCAGCGATCCTGGTGAAACGGATCGGTAATCAGGGGCGTACCCATAATCCGTTGCACCTGTTGCCGGGTCATCCCGGAACGCAATTGACCGACCATCGTCTGATCGAGGTAATTGCCCTGGCGCACCGGGACCGAGTAAAAGCGGGGCGTGATGGATTCGCAGCCGACGTTCAGGATGAGCAGCAGCGCGACGCCGACGGCGCGTGGAAGCATGTGAGGCATGGAAGGCAAAGTCCGGGTTGCTTGATCGGGTTAAATCATATCGCACAACGGCAATCCGTAGGTAAACGCAATCCCCAAAGGAGTTTTGGCGTGGGATCAAAAGAAATTAAGCAGGCTGGCCTGAAAGTGACGTTGCCGCGCATGAAAATTCTCGACATGCTGCAACGGCAGCGCGGGACTCACCTGACCGCAGAGGAAATCTATCGGGCGCTGGGCGAATCCGGCGAAGAGATCGGCCTGGCCACGGTCTATCGGGTGCTGACCCAGTTTGAATCCGCCGGGCTGGTCAAGCGCCATCATTTCGAGAGTGGACAGTCGGTGTTCGAGATCAATCAGGGCGAACATCACGACCATATCCTGTGCATGGAATGTGGGCGGGTCTCGGAATTTTATGATGACGCCATTGAAATCCGACAACGCATCATTGCCCAGCAGCTTGGCTTTGAACTGGCCGATCATTCGCTGATTCTGTACGGCCACTGCACCCGCGCCGATTGCGGCAAGCCGCCAGCCCAGAAAGATAACGATAGCGGCCCGGAAGACCAGTAATGCGGGTTTATTGAGCCGCCTTGTCCACCATCTCCTGCGCGTGGGCCAGGGTATTGGCGGTGAGTTCGACGCCGCCGAGCATCCGGGCCACTTCCCTGACCCGCGCCTCAGCGTGCAATAACGCTACTTGGGTGTGTGTAGTGGCACCGTCAGTCCGCTTTTCGACCTTGAAATGTTGATGCGCCTGCGCCGCCACCTGCGGCAAATGGGTCACGCACAACACCTGACGATCCCGGCCCAGACTCCGCAACTGTTGCCCCACCACTTCCGCCACCCCGCCGCCGATGCCGGTGTCCACTTCGTCGAAAATCAGCGTCGGGATATGGGCGGCATGGGCGGTAATGACCTGAATCGCCAGGCTGATCCGCGACAGTTCCCCGCCGGATCTCGACTTGGCCAAGGTCGC
>JAAUTD010000300.1 GCA_012031845.1 Synechococcaceae cyanobacterium SM1_2_3 | reverse complement strand
TAGGCCGCGGGGATCAGCGCATCGAGGGCATCGCGCAAAGCGAAACCGCACGATCAGCGCCAGCGCCGGGGCCAACCAGATGCAGCACGTCGCGTGGCCGAAGTGCGCGGTCAAGTCCCGGCCGTTACCAGCGCCAGCCATGCTGCCGGAGGCACCAGCATCGCGCTGACCGGCTGCACCGCGCGCATGGCTGCGATCCCGTAATATTGCGCGCCTGCGTTGACAGCCCCTTGCAGCACATTTGCGGCAACCAGAAGGACCAACCCTGCGACCACTGGCCCACGCGCCCGCAAACTTGCCAGAAGAAACAGCAAGATAAGCGAGAAGATGAGGGGATATCGGCAATGCAAGCATGGTGCCCTTCCTAGTCCTGAAACCGGTTCCGCGCGACCTGAAACCGGTTTTCAGGACGCGCGCCGATGCGGATTTGGCGAAGAACTGGGTCACGCTTCAACCCGAAAGGTCACATGATGTTCAAGATAGCCCTTACTTTCGCTTTCGCATTTGCCACCGCAGCTGGGGCCGACCCCGCAGCGGTGCGAGAGATGTCGATCCCCGCCCCGCACCACGGCCGCGATCTGGAGCTTGCGGTCTACTATCCAACGCTCCATGCCGCCGACACACGCCTCTTTGCCGGAAACCCGGTCTTTGAAAGCATCACCCTTGCCGCGGATGCAGCGCTGCTCTACCGCCCCCGGATGGCGATTATCCGGTCATTCTGATGTCGCATGGGCTTGGCGGGCATTACCGGTCCCTGGCCTGGCTCGCCGCGGGGCTGGCAGAGAAAGGTGCTATCGTGGTGGCGGTGAACCACCCCAACAGCACTTTTGGCGACTTCAACATGCAGGAGGGTCTGCAGCACTGGACCCGGGGCCAAGACCTTACGCTGGCTTTGGACTTTCTTCTGGCCGACCCGGACCTTGGGCCGATGGCCGACGCGAGCGATGTGCATGTGGCCGGGTTCTCCTATGGCGGCTGGACCGCATTGTCGATGATTGGCGTGCGGGGCAACCTGCCTGGTTACATCGCCCACTGTGCTGATTACGGCGCAAGGTCGTCGCATTGCGCCGATATTTCGAGGGCCGGGGCTGACCTGGCGGCGCTGGATGCGGGGCTCGCGGGTTCGATCACGGGCGGCGGTTGCGCCGTGCCCGAATTGGCGATTGCCGTTTCGGAATGTCATCGAAACGGCGATCGAGCGGGTGCGGAGAAGGCCCAGGCCGCATTGACGGAATGGTCGAAGATTAAGAACGATTCGGGACTATCGGAAGCGGCGTTTTTGAAGTTGGCGCTTGGCGTGCGGCTGAAGGACTTCCCGACGATGGTGCGGCCGCCGCTGCGAACGGCATCCGGCGATGTGGCGGCGAAGGCGCGCCACGCGATCGAGAAGTTCTGTGAACAATATGAATTGGCGATGGAATGATGAAATCGGGCAAATCGGTGGGTGATTGCAGACATGATCCGCCGCACCCGGTATCATTTCCGGATAAAACCGCGCTGATATTCGGCGATGTGCAGCGCACCTATTCCCAGCTTGAGGATGAATGCAATCAGGTTGCCAATGCGTTGGCGGATCTCGGCGTGAAAAAATATGACCGGGTCGCGATTTTGGCGCACAATACGCATCATCATGTTCTCACTTGGCTGGGAACTGCCAAAATCGGCGGCATTTATCTGGCACTCAATTATCTGCTGCGCGGCAAAGACATCAGCTTCTGCATCAACCATTCGGAAAGCAAGGTGTTTATTGTCGAAGATGCGTTGTATGATCTGGTCAAAGATGTTTTAGCGGAGATGCCGTCTGTCAAAACCCTGATCTGGTCGAGTCAGGCGCGGGAAAAGCCCCGGAAAAAGGATTCAAAAATTTCGATGAATGGTACAAAAGCTATCCGACCACAGAACCGGATGCGGTGCTGCGAATCGAAGACCCGGTTCAGATGACTTACACCAGCGGCACGGAATCATTGCCCAAAGGTGTGATTATCAGCAATCAGGCGTTGATTGCCGAATACATGGGCTGCATTATTGACGGGAAATATGAAAGCTCGGATATCAATGTCAATGCCTTGCCGATTTATCATTGCGCGCAACGGGATGTGTTTATGAATCCGGTGTTCTGGGTGGGCGGAACCAATATTCTGATGGGACCCGACATCGGTGCGATTCTGAAAAACATCGCCCAATACAAAGCCACCATGTTCTTTGCCCCGCCGACCGTGTGGATCGGAATGCTCCGGCATCCTGATTTTGCCAAATACGATCTGTCCAGCCTGAAAAAATGCTATTACGGCGCATCCATTATGCCGGTTGAAATCTTAAAGGAAATCATTCAGAAATTCCCCGGCGCGGGCGTTTATAACTATTACGGGCAGACCGAACTTGCGCCGTATCACACCATTCTCAAAGCCGAAGATGCTTTGGGCAAACTGGGTTCTGCGGGCATGGCAGGCATTCACATGGAAACCCGTCTGGAAGATGATGAAAATAAGGAAATCTGCGATGTCGGTGTGCCGGGAGAAATCTGCGGCAAAGGTCCGCATGTGATGATGCTGTATTTCAAAGAACCGGATAAAACCGAAGAAGCCATCAAAGGCGGATGGTTTCATTCCGGTGATCTCGGTGTGCTGGACAATGATCGCTATATTACGGTGGTGGATCGCAAAAAAGACATGATCAAAACCGGCGGTGAAAATGTGCCGTCCCGCGAAGTGGAAGAAGCGATTTACAAAGATCACCGGGTTCAGGAAGTATCGGTCATCGGCTTGTATGATCCCAAATGGGTAGAGGCAGTTACGGCGGTTGTGGTGTTGAAACAGGGTATGCAGATGACCGAAGCAGAACTCATAGCCCATTGCCGCAAAGAACTTGCGCCGTTCAAAGTTCCGAAAAAAGTCGTTTTTGTGGACGCACTGCCCAAAACACCGACCGGCAAGATTCTGAAGCGGGAGATGAGAAAAACCTATAATTCCCATGTCTGAAGACATGGGCTATTCATTGAACTATCAATAGCCCATGAATTTATTCGTGGGGCATGGGGAGCAACATGGCACAACTGATTGCAGACAGAAGAGATATTGATTTTGTATTGTATGAGCAGTTGAACGCGGATCAGATTTGCAAACATCCGAAATTCAGCGAATTGAACCGTCAGACCTTTGATCTGCTCATTAACGAAGCCAGAAACATTGCCGTCAAAGAAATTCTGCCGACTTACGCGGAAGGCGACCGGGAAGGCGTGAAATTCAACAATGGCGTGGTAAATGTTCCCAAGTGCTTTCATAAGGCATTCAAGCTGTTCAAGCAGGGCGAGTGGATGGCAATGACCAAGCCGCCGGAATTGGGCGGTCAGGGATTGCCGCATATTTAGCGCAGGCAGCTACGGAATATCTGGTCGGCGCAAATTATGCGTTCACCACTTACATGATTTTAGCCAGCGGCTCCGGCAAGATGATCGAGCTTTTCGGCACAGATAAGCAGAAGAAATTGTTTCTCAAAAATCTCTACACCGGAAAATGGGGCGGGACCATGCTTCTGACCGAACCTCAAGCCGGATCGGATTTGGGCAATCTCACGACTTCTGCCAAGAAAAATCCTGACGGAACCTATTCGCTGACCGGCAACAAAATTTTCATCACCAACGGCGAGCAGGACTTAACGGAAAACATCATTCATCCGGTTTTAGCCCGCATCGAAGGCGCGCCCAAAGGCACCAAAGGCATTTCGCTGTTCATTGTTCCCAAATTCTGGGTCAATGATGACGGATCGCTGGGAGAGCGCAATGATATTTTCTGCACCGGCGTTGAGGAAAAAATGGGCATTCATGCCAGCCCGACGTGCAGCATGTCTCTGGGATCAAAGGGCAATTGCCGGGGACTCTTGCTGGGTGCGGAAAATCAGGGCATGGAAATCATGTTTCACATGATGAACGAAGTGCGGCTTGAGGTCGGAACTCAGGGATTCTGTCATGCCACAACCGCATACATTCACGCGCTCAATTATGCCAGACAGCGGCTTCAGGGCAGAGACATTGCAGCCGGAAAAGACCCGGACGCGCCGCAGGTTCCGATTATAAATCATCCTGATGTGCGCCGGATGCTGATGTGGATGAAAGCGCACGTTGACGGAATGCGGAGTCTCTTGTATTATGTGGCGTATTTGTTCGATAAATCTGTATGCGCCAAAGATGAGTCGGATAAAGAGCAATGTGAGGACATGATCGGCTTGCTCACGCCGATTGTCAAAGCATATTGCAGCGAGCGCGGCTTTGATGTCTGCGTTCAGTCCATGCAGATTTTCGGCGGATACGGCTATACCCGTGAATATCCGGCAGAACAGATTACCAGAGACTGCAAGATTGCCTCGATTTATGAAGGCTCGGACGGTATTCAGGCAATGGATTTGCTCGGCAGAAAGCTGGGCATGAAAAAGGGCATGGTGCTGGTGCGCCTGATCAACGAAATCACAGAGACCGTCAATAAGGCAAAAGAAATTGAGATGCTTGCGGATTTGGCAGTGAGCGTGGAATCTGCCGCAGCCCGCATGGGTGAAACTGCTATGAGCCTGTGTCAGATGCTGAAAGCCCCGCATTTCAGGGTGTCATTTGTGTATGCACTGCCGTTTCTGGAAGTCATGGGAGATGTGCTGATGGCGTGGATGCTGCTTTGGCGGGCAACGATTGCTGCGCCGAAACAAAGTTCTTCGCCGTTCTATGACGGACAAATCAGAACTGCCTCGTATTTCATCAATGCTGTGCTGCCGATTACGATGGGCAGGATTGATGCGATTGAAAAGGGTGATGCGTCTGCTTTGGAGATGGATGAGAAGGCGTTTGGATAGAAAGCT